>JBLHNE010000008.1:0-17568 GCA_047619265.1 Rickettsiales bacterium
TTCCTTTTGATATGGGCAGGGCTAGTATTGACGGAACGATGAATTATGAAACAGGCACTTGGAGTAACCCTATACATGTTAAAAATAAAGGCGTTGATAGTATTTTTGATTCTATTCAATCTCCAAAAGGATTTTCTGCTTTTGGCAGTCACCCACTTTATGGAACGCCCAATGACAAACAAATTTTTGGTTGGTAATTTAATTATAAAATGATTAAAAAAATATTTATCATCTCTTTAATTATATTCACTGCCTCTTGCGGTAGATTTTGGTATAAACCATATGGCAAAATTTTTGATTTGATGCCCAAAGGAGGATCACCTGGTTTTGAATTAGGTTGGGCTCATGGTTGTGAATCTGGCCTTGGAACCCAGTTTGGCGGGGCGGTCTATCAAAGTTTCTATGCTTGGAAAAAAGATCCTGAGATTTCTAAAGCAGTTCAAACCCCTGAAGATATAGCTATAATCAGAGGAAGATATGTCAATGAGAAGATTGCTCATATTAATTGGAACAATCCAAACGAGGTAGGGAAAAACTTTAGCGACTACAAAACAGTTTTTTGGCAAGCCCATATTTTTTGCAGGCACTCTGTTTTAGGACAATTACAAATGTCCGACATGGTTCCGCCAGTAGCTGGTGATGTGAGATACGACCCTGGAGCTTCAGGGATTGGAAATATTTATAAAATTGATGGAAAAGGTGATGCTAGGCTCAGCTATTGGTAAAGTGGAATAGTTACTAAATTAAATTTATAGGTAGATTTTTTATCTAAAATCAATAAAACCTCCATCATATTTCAAGAATGGTTCGTAACTAGTAACTAACAATTAGTAATTATCACATAATGCTTATTAAATTAATTCTTCTTTTACCGCTAATTGGTGCCTTAACTTCTGGAATTTTATCCAGCACAGTTTCTAAAAAATTTGCGCAGATTTTTAATTCCTCGCTTCTGGTTTTATCAGCAATTTTTGCCTTTATTTTATTCTTTCAAATCGGAGTTAAAGGCGAAAAAGAAACAATCATTCTTTTTGATTGGATAACTTCAGGAACCTTTTCCGCATCTTGGGCTTTGCAAGTCGATAGCCTAACTTCAGCAATGTTAGTTTTGGTCACTTTTGTGTCTGCATTGGTTCACATATATTCCATCGGATATATGAGCGAAGACAAATCGGTTCCAAGATTTATGGCCTATCTTTCGCTATTCACTTTTTTCATGTTGATTTTAGTTACTGCAAATAATTTCCTTCAGCTCTTTGTTGGTTGGGAAGGGGTTGGCTTAGCATCTTATCTATTGATTGGTTTTTGGTTTAAAAAACCTTCCGCAAATGCTGCAGCAATGAAAGCATTTTTAGTCAACCGCGTTGGCGATTTTGGGCTGCTTGTTGCTATTGCACTAATTTATGTAACTTTTGGATCAATAAATTTCTCTGAGGTTTTTGCCGCAGTTCCAGATCATGCAGGGAAAGGTTTCATGATACTCGGCGTTGAATTTAATATCATAACCTCAATTGCACTCTTACTCTTTATCGGCGCAATGGGTAAATCGGCCCAAATTGGACTTCACACTTGGCTGGCAGACGCAATGGAAGGACCAACTCCAGTTTCTGCTTTAATTCACGCCGCAACAATGGTGACCGCCGGCGTATTTTTAGTTGCCAGATGTTCACCAATTTTTGAATATTCACCATTTGCTCTTGGAGTTGTTACTATCGTTGGGGCTTTAACGGCAATTTTCGCTGCCACAATTGCTCTTACTCAAAACGATATTAAAAAAATTATCGCCTATTCAACCTGTAGCCAGCTTGGCTACATGTTCTTCGCCTGCGGGGTTTCGGCATATTCTGCGGGAGTTTTTCACCTATTAACTCACGGATTCTTCAAAGCATTACTATTTTTAGGAGCTGGGGCAGTAATTCACGCCATGCATCATCAGCAAGATATTCGTAAAATGGGTGGATTATGGAAAAAAATTCCCTTCACTTTTGCCATGATGTGGATTGGCTCGCTAGCTCTGGCTGGCTTCCCTCCTTTTGCAGGATTCTATTCTAAAGATGCTGTATTAGAAGCTGCCTTTATGTCTCATTCTAGCTTTGGAATGTTGGCATTTTATCTAGGAATTATTGCTGCCTTCTTAACCGCCTTTTATTCTTGGCGTTTATTATTTTTGGTTTTCAATGGTAAAACTAGATCTGATAAAAAAACTTTTGATCATGCTCACGAAGCACCAAAAACAATGTTAATTCCACTAGCACTTCTTGCCGTTGGGGCAATTGCTAGTGGGTTTATTGGCCAGAATGTTTTGCACATGATTTCTTTTGAAGGCAATTTCTTTGAAAATGCAATTTTCACTATGCCGGGAAATAATATTTTAGAAGAAATTCATCACACTCCAATTTTAATCAAAATATTGCCAATGATTCTTGGCATAATCGCCATTGCTCTGGCCTATTTGCTTTATATTGCTAAACCTCACTTACCAGCAAAAATTGCCAAAATGTTTAAGGTGCCATATAAAATTTCTTTGAATAAATGGTATGTCGATGAAATCTATGACAAGATTTTTGTTCAAAGCTTGAAAAAAATCAGTACGAATCTTTGGAAGTTCTGGGATAGTAAAGTTATTGATGGTTTTGGTCCAAATGGATTTGCCGTAACATGTAAAGTGGCCGCAGGAAGGATTTCAAAGATACAAACTGGATATATCTATCATTATGTCTTAGCAATGTCGCTAGGTGTGGTTGGGGCTCTATCTTGGTTAATCTTCAAAACCTTAATGTAATACAGTCACTACCTCATTGTGATGAAAATTGCGGGAGACAAAAATATCTTGTGCGGTATCTAGTCTCCAAATACAGATTTACATAGTTTTTTAATCCTTAGGACATGGAAAACTATCATTGGTTTAGGACTCCTAAGAATAATTCTGAAAAATTTTAAAGAATTCTTCCTGAATAAATTGATCAATCTTAGAAAATAGAATCTCTTTTCCTACATTATCACCAAAATCACTGCCCAAATCCTTAATTGAGGTTACTCCAAAATTCTTTAATCCGCACGGTACAATTCCAGAAAAACCTTCCAAATTAGGCTCAATATTAATTGCGATTCCGTGATAACTGACCCATTTTCTAATTTTAATACCCATTGCTGCAATTTTCTTTTCAGTTTTCTGTCCATTTGTATCAAGACATTCAACCCAAATTCCAACTCGATCTTTGCGAATTTCCCCCTTAATCCCAATTCTTGCCAAAACTGCAATCACCCAATTTTCTAGCATTTCTACAAATTTGGCGACATCGGGTTTTTCTGGAGCAAAAACATTTTTCAAATTAAGCATCACATAAATTATGCGCATTCCATCATCGTGATAAGTATATTTTCCGCCGCGATTAGTTTTAAAAACTGGCAAATCATTACTTAACAAATCTTCTTCTTTAGAACTAATTCCCGCAGTATAAAGTGGCTTATGAGAAGTTAGATAAATTAATTCCGATTCATCTTGAGCGACAATTTTTGCAACATTATCTTCCATAAACTCCACGACCTTATTGTAATCTTCGGGCTTATCGCTAGTTTTAAATTTAATTTTCGACTTTGGCATTATTATTTTTTAATAAATTAAAACTCTCAATGATTGGTAAACTAAAAGGTATAATCGATTCTATTTTCGATGATAAATTAATTCTAGATGTAAACGGAGTTGGCTACAATATTTATGCCTCAGCAAAAACCCTAGGATCACTACAGGAAAAAAAGGGGCAAGTAATTGCTTTATTAATCGAGACTATTGTTCGCGAAGACCATATTCATCTTTATGGATTTGCTGCCCAAATTGAAAAAACTTGGTTTAATGAACTTTGTAAAGTAAGTGGTGTTGGCCATAAAGTTGGGCTCAAAATTTTAGGATTCCTTTCCGTAAACGATATTGTCTTAGCTCTTAATTCTGGAGATAAAACTTTGTTTTCCAAAGTTCCAGGAATTGGTCCAAAATTAGCGCTTCGAATTGTTTCAGAGCTTAAAGATAGCGCTAAAAAGATTGCTGGAGATTTTACAATTTCCTCAAGCAAATCTGCTCAAAATATATCTGAAAATAATAATAGTAAGGTTCTTGCCGATGCAATTTCAGCATTAGAGAATTTAGGGTATAAAAGAGCTGCAATTTATCAAGTTGCTAGTGATCAGATCGCTCAGAATCAAGATATAACCTTGGAAACTCTTATCACCAACTCTTTGAGACTTATCTCAAAAAAATAATACCATGTGGAAAAAAGTATCCTATGAAAATAGAAAATGGCATAAATCTTAAAAGACTTTATTGAGCGAATATGAATAATTTACTGACAAAAATTCGTCTTCACAAAAAAATTATTCTGGAATCGATATTGGCAGAATTTTCTTCTCGTAATCTACAGCCAAAAATTGGTATTGAACTCGAATTCTATCTTGAAAAAGAATCCTCTCCCACAAGTCAGAAAGATATATCTGAGTTTATTTCTCGTCTAAAATTAGAAATTCCTAAGCACAATATTGATATTCAAAATATCGAACCCGAGCAAGGAATTGGTCAAATTGAAATTAAAACATCGCCCTATTTAGACATTAAGAAATTGTGCTCCGATATTAATAAAATTAAAGAAATCACCAACAATATAGATGAAAATTTTCAGGTTAATTTTTCGTCGCAACCGCGCATTAATGATTGTGGAAATTCCTTACAAATTAATTTTAGCTTAATTTCAAATGGTAAGTTTTTATTTACTAAGGACGAAAGGGAGGAAAGTAAATACTTGCTTAATTCCATTTTCTCATCTCTAAGATTTACGAAAAATATGATGCTTGTTTTTGCACAAGAAACGGAAGATTATTTAAGATTAGATTTAGAACTTAACCGCAATTTACATCAGCAAAAGAAATATACTGCGCCGGTTAATATTAGCTGGGGATACAATAACAGAACTACTCTAGTTCGCATTCCAGAATCACAAAAAGATAGCGATCGAAGATTGGAATTTCGTCTAGCTAGCAGCTCGGCAGATACCCACTTAATTATAATATTCTTTTTATTGGCAGTTTTAGAAGGTTTGGAGAATGAAGCTTTGTCGATTCCTGCAATTTATGGAAATAGCTTTGACGATCAATATAATTTAGAAAAACTGCCATCTTACAGCGAGGCGAAAGATTATTTTGTCAAAAACAATCCTTTAATCGACAAAATTCTTTTTATATTGAGCCAAAGCGAACTTGATTAGAACTCCAAAAATAGCAGTTAATGGCATTGCTAAAAGAATTCCAACAAATCCCAACAAAAATCCAAACACGAAAAGTCCAAACATTATCCAAACCGCGTGCAAACCAACTTTATCTCCAACTAGTTTTGGAGTTAAAAAGTTTGATTCAATAATTTGTCCGACCAAAAATATCATGACCACCAAACCGATATGAAAAGAATCTAAACCCCATTGGAATAAAGCCACAATTATTGCAATTGAAACTCCAAGTAACATTCCAATATAAGGAATAAAGGACATTATTCCTGTCAATAATCCAATTAAAAATCCAAAATTAAGACCGGCCATTGTTAAAAATATAGCATAGAAAGTTCCCAAAATTAGACATACATTTATTTGCCCACTAATGCAGCTAGAAAGTGCATTATTGATTTGAGTAAAGAGGTATCTGATATCTGCGCTATAGTGATGCGGTAGGTAATTATTTATTTTATCAACGATAATTTTCCAGTCCCTAAGAAGGTAGAATACCAAGATTGGAGTAATAAAAATTAGTGAAACTATATTCACTAATACGGTGGTTGATTGCATGATATTGGCCATTATTGTTCCTATAAAATTAGAAAATTTAATGATATTTTGATTGCTTAAATAGCTGCTCAAATCAGTTTCAATTTCAAAACCACGCTGATTTACAAACTCAGAAATTTGAGGATAAACTTTGTTAGTTAAGACACCTATATAGTTTGGTATTGCATTGGCCAAGCTAACTGTTTGACTATAGAGCAAAGGTAGAGCCAACATTAAAATTGTTGAGGTTACGGCGAAAAATACCGCCAAAATAATGATGGTTGCTGAGGTTCTGGAGAGTATTTTTAGTTTAGTGATTTTGACCGCAATAGGATTCAAAAAATAAGCAACAATAATTGCCGCAACAAAAGGAAATAGGATTGGCCTGATAAAATATAGGAAAACAAAAAATAGGGCTATCGTTGCAGAATATAAAATTATCTTATCTCTTGGTTTCACTTGAATTATTTGTTGTTTTATTTTGAAGAAAGAAAATATCCGTTTTCAGATTTTTGTTGTAGAATCAAGCCATGTTTATCGAAAAGACTAATGATATCGCCATTTTGGTTGTTATAATCGACATTTATTTTAACCAGATCTCTAGAAATCGAATTTATTCTAAGTCCAAAAATAATATTGGAATTTTCTAATTTATTTTTGATAGAAATCCATTCTTTTAAATCAGAGATTAAAACATCAATATCAATGTTTAATTGAGCCTCCGGACCCTCCTTGGATGATTCAGATTGGTTTTTAACAATATATTCAATGGTTTTACTGGCTACTTTATTGATCAAACTCTCTTCTTCTAATTGATTGACATTAACAAAATTAAGGCGCACTCGATTAGTTTGAAATTTGCGAATAGTTTTAAGTTCAATATCGACCTTATTTTCAATGTTATCAAAATCAAAATAAGCTAGAATTATAGAACTAGTTTTATATTTCTCAGAAATTGGTGCAAAATCAGAAAAAATATTATCATCAATAGTGTCAATATTGAGATTACTAATATCGTCTACATCGCCTTTAATGATAGTAATTGGTAGTTCTTGATTATTATTAATTACATTTTCAACGGCCATTTTCCAATCATTGCCCTTTTCCCAAACCAATAATCTATCTTTGACGATTTTAATAGGAATCATCAAATAGGAATTATTCTTAATTACTGGTTCAGACAAATCTACATTTCCTAGATAATATTTTACAAAACTTGCTGAGAAAGTGAGGTTTAAAGTAGCAGAATAATTGTTTCCAGCGATTTTTTCATCGATAATTTGCTTTTCTGCAACCATGTCTCCTATTGTGGAATCCGACAAAGAGCTGGCTAAATTTTCATCAATATCAAGCCTGCTTAATAAGATCATAAAACCATTTTTCTGACCCAGAGCGATAGCATTATTTCTAGCTTCAATTGGAGATTCTCCAGATCCATTAATAATAATGTCTTTAATAGCATATTGTTTTTGATCTTCTGCAAAGGCAGAATTAAACATGAAGAATGTCAGTAGAAGGCAGGAATATTTGAACCTAGCCATTTGATGAAACATATTCTGAAATTGACATTAATTTAATTGAGAGGATAATTCGCAGACCAAAAATTTACGCCAATCAACTTAGAATCGCAAATGAAAAATGACGGAGTCGTAAAGCGACCAGTAATTTACATGATTCAATAAAATAAATAAAGCTTATCATGAAAACTAGTTCCGCAAATAAAATTAATACAAATAAAATAAATTCAGGCGAAATAAACAATAATTCTTTGAGCTACAAAGATGCTGGTGTTGACATTTCTGCAGGAAATGAGCTGGTTGAAAGAATCAAGCCTTTTGCAAAATCAACCATTCGCGCTGGAGCCGATGCTAGTTTAGGAGGTTTTGGAGCCATGTTCGACCTTGCAAAATGCAATTACAAAGATCCAATCCTAGTTTCTGCAACCGACGGAGTGGGAACTAAATTAAAAATCGCCAAAGATTTAAATAATCACAGCACCATCGGAATTGATTTAGTCGCTATGTGCGTTAATGATTTAGTGGTTCAAGGAGCTGAACCGTTGTTTTTCCTCGATTATTTCTCTTCTGGAAAATTATCTTTAGATGTTGCTAGCGACGTAATTCAAGGAATTGCCGCTGGTTGTAAAATAGCAAATTGCGCTTTAATTGGTGGAGAAACTGCAGAAATGCCCGGTCTTTATGGAAAAGGAGATTACGATTTAGCAGGATTTACTGTTGGCGCGGTTGAGAGAGACAATATTTTACCAAAAAATATTCAAGCTGGAGATGTGGTTTTGGGTTTAAAATCTAGTGGCGTTCATTCTAATGGATTTTCACTAGTTAGACATATTTTAAGCGAAAGAAATATCGCTCTTGATCACAAATTATCAAACGGCAAAACCATTGGTGAGGCTCTTTTGGAGCCAACTAAAATTTATGTTAAATCTTGCCTTGCAGCCATTAAAACTGGAAAAATCAAAGGTTTGGCGCACATTACAGGTGGAGGATTAACTGAAAATATTCCTAGAGTTTTACCAGAAAATCTAAGCGCGAAAATTGACTATTCCGCTTGGCAATTACCTGAATTATTTCAATTCTTAAAAGACACAGGCAATGTTGTAGATGAAGAAATGCGCAGAACTTTTAATTGCGGAATTGGCATGGTTCTGATTTTAGATAAAAATCACTTACCTGAAATTAAAGAAATTTTAAACCAATTTGGTGAAGAAGTTTTGGAAATTGGAACTATTGAAAACAACTAAAGAAATGAAAAAAAATCTTTCCGTCCATTTGCAAGACTTTCCTGATGTTTCTTTTTTAAATAATGAAGAAGATTTGATTTTGGATATGGATACAGTTCGTCAAATTTGCAGCGCGGCACTTTTTATTCGCGATCAAAAAAACCTGCGAGTGAGATTGCCATTAAGTAAGCTGACAATAATTGGTGCTAAAGCACCCCGAATGCTGGCTTATAAAGACATTATTTCTGATGAAGTTAATGTTAAGAACATTGAAATTAAATCTGAAATAGGTGATTTAGCAGAAATTAAATTACAAATAAATCTTAAAAAAGTTGGGGCAAAATTAGGCTCTAAAATGAAAGAAATTTCCATGGCTTTGAAAGCTGGAGATTGGAAAAAAATAGAGGAAAACAAAATTGAAATTGCTGGAGAAATTCTGGTTGATGACGAATTTGAAATTAAATTAATTACGAAAAATCCTCACAACACAACGGCACTTCCAAGCAATGATTGTTTAATTGAGCTTGATATTAATTTGACAAAAGAGCTGGAAGAAGAAGGTTTGGCCAGAGATATTGTTAGGGCAATTCAGCAAAATAGAAAAGATGCCGATTTGAATGTTTCAAGTCACATTAAAATTGATCTTTTCAGTGAAAATGAGAACTTATTGCAAGTAATTAAAATATATGAAAAATACATATGTGAACAAACTTTAACCGATCAAATTTCCTTCGCTAAAGAATCTTCCCAGATTAGTAGTCGTAAGCACTATTTTAAAAATAATCTTGATGAAAATATTTTAGAACTAGCTTTAGAAGTCACAAAATAGAATTCTCTTCTGACTCAAAGTAAGTTACAAAATCTTCATCGATTTTTCGTGTTTTGGTAATTTTAAAATTTTTATTTTGGGAAAATTTATTAATATCGAAGCCAGAAATTGCATCTGTTCCTTCTATAATAATTTTTGCAGATTTAATCCAAATAAATTTATCAATCAATCCTGCCTTCAAAAACTCTCCAGCAACTATAGATCCGCCTTCTACCAGCAAATTATTGATACCAATTTTTGGCAATTGCCGGGCAAAATATTTTAAATTTCCTTCTTTAAAATTAATGATTTTAACACCTAAATCGGTGAATTTCTTATTGTCTGGATTATTTGTGGCAATATAAGTTGGGATGGATTTAGCGCCTTGAAAAACCTTCTTTTCTGTATTGAAGTCTAAATTTGAACTTAAAATAATTCTAGAAGGAGAGTATTTTTCCAAACCAGAAAGTCTGCAATTAAGAGTTGGGTCGTCATTTATTAATGTTCCTGATCC
Organism: Rickettsiales bacterium; assembly: GCA_047619265.1. Classification (GTDB taxonomy): domain Bacteria; phylum Pseudomonadota; class Alphaproteobacteria; order Rickettsiales; family UBA1997; genus JAJTCH01. The sequence continues at coordinate 9,864 of JBLHNE010000008.1, forward strand.
AACTAGAATTGCATCATTTTTTAATCTGAGATAATGAGCATATTCACGCGATTTTAGAGAGCTAATCCACTGATTATCACTATTTTTATCGGCAATTTTACCATTAAAACTGGTTGCCAGTTTTAGAGTTATATATGGTCGTCCTTTGATTTTGGAACTAAAAAAACCTTGATTAATTTTTCTGGCTTTCTCTGTCGCTCCGCCAACAACAACCTGGATTCCTGCCGCTCTTAATTTTTTAATTCCTAGTCCATCAACTCTTTCGTCGGGATCGATAGTGACAATTACAACTCTAGAAATTTTTGATTTAATAATTAAATCGACGCAAGGTGGAGTTTTTCCAAAGTGAGAGCATGGCTCTAAAGTTACATAAGCAGTTGATCCTGAAACATTTTTATCAGCTTTTAAAATAGCAATATTTTCCGCATGCGGAATTCCGCCTTCTCCAGTTATTCCAGTGGAGATAATGACATCATTTTTGACCAGAACACAAGCTACGGAAGGATTTCCTGATGTGATACCAATATTTTTATAAGATAGATTTAAAGCAAGATTTATAAAGCTTTGATCTTGAAGATTTAAGCAATTTTGTTCCATAATAGTACAACTTAAAGTTTTAATTTGAATTACCTTTACTTTTGTCAAATATTCATTTTTAATGACGAAATACAAAATCACTAACAAAAAGCAGCTACCCTAAATTACGCATTTTCAACATAATTTTCTAGATATCGTTAGATATTCTTCACTTTACAAATGACTATTAACAATTATTCAAACTTTGTTATTAATCCGCTTATTATTAAGTCGTTTTTAGCGACTCTAGTTTTAAGCAGCTTGTTTGCCTGTTCTTCAAATGACCAGAACACAAATTTTACAAGACCAAATCAATATTCCCAACCATATTCTAGACAGCCCCAACAAAATACAGGTCGAGATCCTTATTACAGCAGACCTTCACAACAAAGATATTATGGCGACAGCCCTTATCAATATCAACAACCAGCTTCAAGATATTATAGCAATCCCTACGCTATGCCGCAACAGAATCAATATCCTTATTATGATGGTGACCAATATTACGTTCCGCCAACTTCTTACGGTGGCAATAACCAAGATAATAGCGCTCCTGCTTTTTCCCAAAAATATTAAAATTATTAATGTCTAAAATCATCATCTATACCACCGATTATTGCCCTTACTGTGTTAGAGCTAAATCTCTTTTAACAAAAAAGAAAGTTGCCTTTGAAGAGATTAAAATTACCAACGATGCAACGCGCGAAGAAATGATCGTAAAATCTGATGGAAAAAGAACTGTTCCACAAATTTTTATTGGCGCAAAACACATTGGCGGCTGCGACGAACTTTACGCACTTGATAGCCAAAATAAATTAGACGAATTACTTTAGGATTTTTTGCTATCTGGCTTAATTAACCATTAATATTGAGCTATTGTCAGCAAGTGGAGTTGTCTGATTTTAGATTAATTTTTTTCTAAAACCCATCCTCCAGAAGAATTCATAAAAAAATTAAACTCCCCTAGATCTCTACTCCTTATCGATACTATCAACTATTATCGCCCCAATTGATGCTGGCATAGAAATTATTACCACGGTCTTAATTGCCGTGATGCTATCGGTCATAATGTGAAATTTATTTAAGGATAATAGAACCAGAGCAACGACTACAAGAGTAATTAAATATGCAGCAACAATCCTAAAAATAAACATCAGGATTCGAGCCTTGATATTGTGCTGGAAAATACCTTGATATGCATAGAAACCCAAAAAAGAAATAGTTAACAATATAACTAATAACAAATTTACCATCGGCAAACTCTCTCCCGCGTTCCAAGCCTCTTCTGAAAAAGCGATTGGAACAGACAAAGCAAAAGCTCCTACTACTATCTGACTGGCATCTTCCCAGTTAAAATTTAATTTCAATTTCATGTTCTTAATATTATTAGATTTAAGTAAATCTAGAAAATTATCTAATTAATTATAGATGATATTTGCTATTAGTGGGTTTCTAAATCGATATATTTTATATCTGGATTAGATTCCTGAATTTGATTTTCAATTTTATTTACTTCTTTTCCAACTTTATCGACGACCAGATCTCCAAAATCAATCAAATATTTCCTGAAGTCAGCTTTATTTTTAATTTTATTAAAATCAGCTTCTAAATTATTGTCGTCATTCAGCAGGGTTTTTGTCAGCTCCTTTCCATTAAAATCTATTTCGGCTTTAAAACGAATTATATCTGTGCCCATAATCATGGATTTTACATCGTGAACATGATTAATGATTTTATTTTTTGCAAATAAATCCGAGATGATCTGGTAATCTTCTTGATAAACCGCTTTTCCAAGTAGCAATCCTTTGATTTTGATAATTAATGTGATTGCAACTGCAGCCAATAAAAAGCCAATAACCAATGTTGCTATTCCATCCCATATAAAATTATTAGTGTAGTAGCTCAGCGATATTCCAAGCGCGGCGATAATTATTCCAATAATTGCCGCAGAATCTTCTAGCACAACAGCAATGGTCATGGGATCGGAATTTCTAAAGAAATAAGTTAATAATTTTTGTTTCCTTTTCTTAGCCTCTTTAAATGAATGCTTTAGAGCGATGGTTAGGACCATGCTTTCAATAATGAAAGCTAGAGCCAGAACAATAAAACTTAGAGTATAATTATGTATTGGTTTTGGATCTAAAATGATGTGAACTCCGTGATAAATGGTAACCCCACAACCAACAAAGAAAATGCCCATTGCAGAAATTAAAGCCCAAATAAAACTCTCTCTGGCAAAACCATAAGGATGTTCTTTGGTTGGCTTTTTGGTTGATTTTGCAATTCCAAGAGCGAGCAAAGATTGATTTGATAGATCGGCGAATGAATGTATTCCGGATGATAACATGGCGCTCGAACCGCTAACAAAAAAAGCCACAAACTTACTGACCATAACTAGTGAATTGCCAATAATTGCACTGTAAACTGCTATCGTAGATCCGCTTGCCATTTTTTTATTTATATTAGATTAACCTTGTGTCTTCTGATTTTTAAAAACTTCGAGAGGCGCCAGGAAAATGTTTTCCGAAATTTATGGTGAAATATGGATGTAAAAATTGGCGGGATAAAATTCAATATATTCTGGCGGAAGAGGTGGGATAACGCTCGCTTCGCTTTCTTGCAAATTTCTATTACACTAAATTCAGCTTCGCTTCATTAAGCTTCATAACGAAATTTATCGAACCCCTTATCAGGTTCAAATCCCACTAGGATTGTTTCATAAAAATTGTTTTTTTGGTTAATGCGGCGGATAGAATTCAATATATTCTGGCGGAAGAGGTGGGATTCGAACCCACGATAGAGTTTAACCCCTATACACGCTTTCCAAGCGTGCGCCTTCGGCCACTCGGCCACTCTTCCAAAGAATAATGATAATAAGTTGTAAGTTTTTAAGTTGTAAGTAAAAAACTCCTTCAACTTACAACTTTTATTACTAGTCACTAATAACTAATACTTACTTCTTATTAATTACTCCTAATTTCCTGGTTATATACCATTGTTGTAGAATTGATAAGCTATTACTCCAAGTCCAATAAATCAAAAGACCGGCTGGGAAACCAGCAAATACAAAAATTAGAATAAGTGGTAGCATTTTCATCACCTTAGCCTGCACTGGATCAGCTGGTTGCGGGTTTAGTTTTTGCTGAACAATCATTGTAATACCCATAAATATTGGCCATAAACCAATAGCTATAATTCCACTAACATCGAAAGGTAGCAGACCGAAAAGATTTAGAATTGACGTTGGATCTGGCGCTGACAAATCTTTAATCCAGCCGTAGAAAGGCGCGTGCCTCATGTCTATGGTTAAGTAAAGAACTTTGTATAACGAGAAGAAAACAGGAATTTGAATTAGCATTGGTAAACAACCAGAAACCGGATTGACTTTTTCTCTCTTATAAAGCCCCATAATTTCTTTATTCATCTGCATCTTTTTATCTTTAAATTCTGTGCGAATTTTATCGATTTTTGGTTGCAGTTTCTTAATTCTGGCAATTGCAGTATATGATTTATTTGCTAGAGGATACATTGCTAATTTAACCAAAACTGTGATGGCTAGAATCGCCAAACCATAGTTTCCAAGTAAATTATTAAAGAATTGTAGGATGAAGAAAAATGGCTTGGTCAAGAAATAGTACCAACCAAAATCAACCGCTCTGTCAAAAAGTTTTATATCAAATTCTTTCGCATATGCATCAAGCAGGGAAACTTTTTTAGCTCCGGCAAATAGATGGTTTTTGAAAGAGGCTGAAGTACCGGTATCGATAGAGAATTTTTGGCTTTCGTAATCAACTTTATAATTATGTTTACGATTGCTGTTGTCATATGAAAACAGAGTTTCAAAACCAATTTTTTTATCTGGAATAATTGAAACTAACCAATATTTATCAGTAATTCCAAACCAACCGGTTTGGGCTATAAAATTATTTTCATCACCTTCGTCGTGCAAGCTATCATAGCTTTTTTCAGTTAAAATACCGTCAAAAACTCCGATTGGACCTTCATGAAGAATATAAGATGAGCTATCAAGATTTGGCAAAGAGCGCTCTATATTGGCCTTTAAAAATCCATCAAGTTTTTTCCCAGAATTATTGGTTATAGTTTGATTGACGGAAAACATATAATGCTTGTCAATTTCTACTTTTACTTCGAAATTAATTTTCTGTGGACTTTTCCAAGAAAAAATAACCGGATTTTCTGGGGTTAGAATATCTCCTTTGGCCTTCCAAACACTATTTGCATTTGGCATGGCAATGCTTCTATCGAGCGACTGATAATTGAAATTAACAACATATTGATCTAGTGCTCCTTCTGGAGAAAGCAAAGTCACTTCCTTACTTTTTGGATCGAGAGTTTCTTTATATTTAACCAATGTAAGATCGTCGAAAACCAGACCTCTAAGATTAATTGATCCTGTTAGTTCAGGAGTTTTGATAGGAATTCTTTGGCTGGCGCTAGCAACAATAACATCTTCTTTTGGCAAAATTTTTATTGGGGCTCGGTCTGAAAAATCTTTTTCAATTAGATTTGGAGCATCATCGGAATTTTGATTATAATCAGAAAAATCTTCATTTTGCTGATTATCTCTTTGAATTTGCAATTTTACTGCTTCGATATTTTGAGCTTCTAATTTTGGTTTTTCGTAGAGCCAAGTCCAAGCAATTAGAATGATTCCTGTCATAAAACAGGCTAGAATAAGATTTTTATTGTTATTATTATTTTGCATTTTTAATAGTTTTACTTTTTTTTGATGTTGTATAGCCAACTAAAACTTCTTTGAGAGCTTCCTTGGCAGTTGAAACGGTAATGATTTTCAAATTTTTCTTCACATCTTCTGGTAATTCAGCGATATCTTTTTCGTTACTTTTCGGAATGATAACAGTTTTAATTCCGCCGCGAAGAGCCGCCAGCATTTTCTCTTTTAATCCGCCAATTTGAAGAACTCTTCCGGTTAAAGTTATTTCACCTGTCATTGCCACGTCTTTACCTACCGGAAAACCAGTAATTGCAGAAACTAAACTTGAGCACAAGGCCACGCCAGCAGAAGGACCATCTTTAGGAGTTGCGCCTTCCGGAACGTGAATATGAAAATCGTATTTGTTAAATTCTTTGGCAGAAATATTAAGTTCTTCAGAAATTGAGCGCACATAACTTAAGGCGGTTTGCGCTGATTCTTGCATCACCTCACCTAGTTTTCCGGTAATTTTTATTTTCCCAGAACCTGCAAATTTAACCGCTTCAATATCTAATAAATCTCCACCAAAATCAGTGTAAGCCAATCCAGTAGCTACTCCAATTTGGTTCTCTTTTTTAGCAATTCCATAATTATGTTTTGAAACTCCAGCAATTTCAGCAAGATTTTTGTCGGTAATGTGAACTTGCTTAACTTCCCCAGAAACAATTTTCTTAACTGTTTTTCTAGCCAATGAAGCAATTTCTCGACTTAGATTTCTAACTCCAGCTTCAAAAGTATATTTTCTGATTAACTGCAAAAGTGCTGAATCACTAATGGAAAATTCTTTAGCGGTAATGCCGTGTTCTGTTTTTTGCTTTGGGATCAAATGTTTTTTGGCGATATTTAGTTTCTCATCTTCGGTGTATCCAGACAAACGAATGATCTCCATGCGATCGCGAAGCGGTGCGGGAACATTAGCAATATTGTTGGCGGTGGCCACGAACATGACATTGGAAAGGTCATATTCGATTTCTAAATAATGATCGCTGAAATTTTTATTTTGCTCCGGGTCTAAAACCTCAAGAAGTGCAGATGAAGGATCGCCGCGCATGTCGTAAGACATTTTATCGATTTCGTCGAGAAGGATTAATGGATTAACCACCTTAGCTTTTTTCATTGATTGCAAAATGCGCCCCGGCATTGAGCCAATGTAGGTTCTTCTATGTCCTCTAATTTCAGCTTCGTCGCGAACTCCACCTAAAGACACTTTCACATAATTTCGACCTAGAGAATCAGCAATCGCCCTAGCTAAAGAGGTTTTTCCAACCCCCGGGGCACCAACTAAACATAGAATTGGACCTCTAGAATTTTTAGTTTTAATTTGCACAGCAATAAATTCCAGAACTCTTTCTTTAATTTTATTTAAGGCGTAGTGATTTTTATCAAGAATTTTTTGAGATTTTTCTAAGGTAGTGTTGGATTTGGTTTTTTTGTGCCAAGGTAGTTTAGCAATCCAGTCTAAATAGCCGCGAACAACGCCAGCTTCTGATGAAAATAGATTCATCTTTTCCAATTTAGCAATTTCGCTTTGAGATTTTTCCAAAGCTTCTGCAGGCAGTTTTAATGAAGCGATTTTTTCTTTAATTACTTTCAGTTCACCTTCTTCATCTTGCCCGAGATCTTTTTTAATTTGCTTTAACTGCTCTTGCAAATAGATTTCTTTATGGCTTTTCGAGATTTTTTCTTGAATAGTTTTGGCAACTTTTGCTTCAGTGTTTGCGGTATTGATGTTTTGTTGTAGCAATTCTAAAACTCTGTAGATTTTTTTCTTGGAATCGTCTTCTTCTAGAATTTCCTGCCTTGTTTCATTGTCTATGCTTAAAAATGAACACATTAGGAAGGCTAAATCGTTGGGAGATTTTATTTTGGTTAAAGAATTGATGATTTCAGGTGTAATTTTTTTATTGTAATCACCAAGATTGGTAAAACCATCGACCAAAGCTTTAATTAAACCTCTTAATTCCTTATCTTCTAGTGAATGTTTTTTGTCTTGCAAAAATTCAACTTCACAAGAAAAGAAATCTTTTTCTGATAAAACTCGCTTAATTTTACCGCGCATTACGCCTTGCAAAACCAATTTTAAATTACCGTCTTTAGTATTTGTTGATTCGATTATTTTACAAATTACGCCAACACCATAGATGCTTTCTTGATCAAAAGTATCTTGATCAGGATTTTTTTGTGTGACTGCAAAAATTGGAATATTGGCTGCTTTTGAGTTCTCGATTGATTTGAGAGATTTTTGTCGACCTACCACAATTGTGGTGGTCATGTGAGGAAAAATTACTAGGTCGCGCAAAGGAATTGCGTAAAAAATTTGCAAATTAATGTTTTTCATTTCGAGTTTTTAAGTGTTAATTGTGGTCTCGACCCTATTAAATATTAGGGAAAATA
>JBLHNE010000009.1:0-17146 GCA_047619265.1 Rickettsiales bacterium
AGAAATGAATTATTATTAATTTATCTGTCTTGACAATAGGTTTTTGCAAAAATAGAATAATTCCTATTAGACCTGCTCTTCTTCTCCCTTGAAACATAGGTGTCAGATGGCAGGTATTTTTTTGCCCATTCCTCATCTCGTCTCTTTTCCAATTTTCTAGAAATGATTAAAAAATTGATATTTTTACTAGCATTAATAGCCCTAAATCCTTTGCCAGCAATGGCAGATGTTTTCGATCACCCTGTTAAAAATGAAGATTTACAAATGGTGAAAAGCTCAATTCCAGAGCCAGAAATTTTGCGGGGAGATTTTAAGCAGACTAAAATTTTGCAAGATTTGGATAGGGATTTTATCTCCTACGGGAAGTTTATTTTTACTAAAAAAGATGGGCTTTATTGGCATATGAAAAAGCCGTTTGAGTTGATTAATGTTTTTACCAAAAATGGTTTGATGAGCATTGAAGATGGTCAGAAAAATTTAATTTCGGCGGAAGAATCGCCAATTTTTAAAGAAATTTCTGAGATTTTTCAAACCATTTTGGTCGCCGATGTTGATCGTTTAAAAGATCATTTTGAAATTTTCTTTACTCAAAATAATCAGAACTGGATTTTGGGGCTAGAAGCGAAAAATGAAGCTGTAAAAAATGTGGCAAATAAAATTACTATTACTGGTAAAGATTTTGTCACCAAAATTATTTTGGAAGAGCAGGCTCTTGGAGAAACTAAGTGCGATTTAACAATTATTGAATTTAGTAATTTAAGCCAAAATAAATTAACTCAAGATGAAGAAAATTATTTCCAGTTTTAAAAAGTTTTTTAAATCGCAAAAGCAAAAAATCCTCACCGCATTTCTGCTTGCGGTTTTTACTATTTCCTCGGCATATTTGTGCGCAACTAAGCTTAATGTTCCCACCAACATGCTCTCTTTATTGCCAAAAGAGCAGCACAATCCTTTGAAACAAAAGGCCTTTGATTTGGTTTCGAGCGCCGCATCGCAAAGAATCACGGTTTTACTAGGCAATGTTTCTCGCGAGAAATCCTATCAAAGTGCCAGTCTTTTTAATCAAAAAATTAGTGAAGTTTTAAATGCCGATGCAATTCAATTTCGGGTTAATTCTGCAAGCAGTAAAGAAAATTTAACTAATCTTTATTCTTCGTATCGCCATCAAATTCTCTCTCAGGAATATCGCGAATTATTGCTTGCCAAGAAAGGAAGTAAGATTCGAGATAAAGCCTACCAAAGCCTTTATTCACCGTCATTCATGGGAGGTTTTGGATCCATTAAAGATGACCCATTTTTGCTCTCCAGTAATTTCTTGATGTCTTTACCATTTTTGCAAAGCGCTTTATTTCCCTACCAAGACGCCTTAATGGCAAAGTTTGAAGGGAAATATTACAGTTTTTTAAGCATCACTTTGCCAAAAAATGAAGTTTTTTCAACTTCTAAACTAGCTCAAATAATTGAAGCAATTAAAAAATTCGAAACAGCAATCAAAGCTAAGTTTCCAGAAACTGAAATTATTTTAAGCGGCGTTCCTATTCATTCTCACAAAGGCAGTCAGCAAGGAATGAGCGAAGTTCAAAATATTGGCTTAATTTCAATTTTAGGAATTTTACTGCTGATCTATTTTAATTTTCGCTCATTAAAACCATTCTTTTTCGCTATTTGTTCAATTTCTACAGGTTTTGTGGTTGGTTTTGCGGTAACGCACTTTGTTTTTGGGCAGGTTCACATCATTACTTTAATTTTTGGAACTAGCCTAATTGGAGTTTCATCGGATTACGCAATTCACTTTTTTTGTGAATATTTAAATCAGAAGAAAAACGAAGGTAGGGAAGTTCTAAAACATATTTTTTCTGGAATTACCATGGGTTTAATAACTAGTATTCTGGGATATTTGGTGCTGATTTTCACGCCATTTGTTGGATTGCAGCAAATTGCCCTTTTTTCTAGCGCCGGATTTGTAGCCTCATATTTGGTGGTGATTCTGGTTTTTCCAAAATTCTACCAACCAAAAGATTTAGAATTTAAATCGCCATTATTTGGCTTTGCGCAAAGATTTTTAGCGTTTGCCAGAAAAATAATTTCTGTTAAGAGAGTTTTCTATTTAAGTATTTTACTCATTTTAATTGGTGCCTTTGGAATTTCTAAAATGAATTTTAATGACGATATTCGCCTGCTCTATTCTTCGCCGCAAAATTTAATTAATGACGAAATTAAAACTCGCAAAATTTTAGGTCATCAAAAAGCCCTACAATTTTTCTTAATAGAGGCAAAAAATGAACAAGATCTATTAGAAAAAGAGGAAAAATTTACCGAAAATCTTGATGGGTTGATTGCTCAAAAACAGCTAATTTCTTTTCAATCCATTTCGCAAATTGTCCCTTCAATTAAAAGACAAAAGGAAAATCGACAATTGATTAAAAATGAACTGATGGATCTCTATCTAAAAGATCAAGAAAATTTGTTGGGCATTAAAATTGCTAACATGCCAGATTTTGAGAAATATTTAACTCCGAACGAAGCCTTCCAAAATGGCAATTTGCAGGTGATGAGCTCGATGTGGCTTGGTAAAATAGACAATAAATTCGCCTCGATTATTTTGCTTGATGGGGTGAAAAATATTCCTGCGCTGAAGAATTTAAATAATGAAGAAGAGGGAATTTATTTGCTGGATAAAGTGGAGGATATTTCCAATGTTTTTAAAGAATATCGAGCTCTTTCCTTTATTTTATTGATTGTGGCGCACGCTTTAATTGGGGTTCTGCTATTTTTGCGCTACGGTAGAAAATTCATCTTTGTGCTTTTGCCGCCAGCTCTAGCTGGTCTGGGAGCTTTGTCAATTTTGGGTTTATTTGAATATCCGATTAATCTTTTTAATATTCTGGCTTTATTTTTGGTGCTGGGTGTTGGAATTGATTATTCTATTTTCTACGCCGAAGACAAAAAAAATTCTGGCGCCACTGCCTTGGCGGTTTTAATTGCCACCATCACCACTTTGCTTTCATTCGGCCTTTTGGCTTTTAGTAGTTTTGCGGTGCTTCATTCTTTTGGAATTACTATTTTGCTGGGAATATTATTTTCCTATTTGCTGGCACCAATTGGCACTTTGGCGAATCGCTAAATTAATTTTCTAATTAATTTTCCAAGTGAAATTTAATATGCTCCCCAATAAAGCTGGAAATGAAATAGTAGCTGTGGTCGTATTCTTCGCGAAAATTAACTTTAAGGGGTTGATTATTTTTTTCGCAAACATCAATAAAATTTTGCGGCAAAAGGCTGGTATTTAAAAATTCATCGGCATTTCCTTGTTCAATTAAAATTTCGCAGCTGTGTTTTTTTCCCGATTCAACCAGCGCGCAAGCATCGTATTTTTTCCACAATTCTTCATTCTCTTTTCCTAAATATCCTTCAAACGCTTTAATTCCCCAGCCCACTTTTAGCGGATTAGTAATTGGTGCAAAAGCTGAAATTTTTTGGAATTTTCCTGGGAAGGTTAAGCCTAAAATAAGCGCGCCATGGCCGCCCATGGAATGACCAGAAATTGAAATATTTGTCGATGAAACGCCGAATTCTGAGGTTATTAATTCCGTTAAATCAAAGGCAATGTAGTCAAACATGTTGTAATGATTTTTGTAGTCTTCAGTTAAAGAATTGACATAGAACCCAGCGCCAGAACCAAAATCGTAGGAATCGTGCTCGCCTTTTAAATTAAGCCCGCGCGGGGAAGTGTCGGGGCAAATGATCATGGTATCTGAATCTTGCAAATAATTTTGTGCTCCTGCTTTGGTGATAAAATTTGTGGAATCGCAAGTGAGGCCAGAAAGCCAAATGATGCAGCGCTTGACTTCTCCTTTAGGTACAAAGGTTGAGAATTCCATTTTAGAGTTGGTGGATTTGGAATCGTGCGACCAGAAACTAGTTTTGCCGCCGAAAGTTTGATGTTGTTTGATTAGGTTCATTTGAGATTTTGTTTAAATTTACTTTTTCTTGTTTTTTAGTTGTTGATCCACTCCAGCGCTGGCCCGAAGTTGCAAACTTCGGGCCAGCGCTGAGGATGTCTAAATAAGATTTACAAACTACGGCTAGTTGATTTTTTAACCAGAAAATTCAAAAGCAATTAAAACTTAATAACCGAACGAATGGCCTTGCCATCATGCATTAATTCAAAGGCCTTATTAATCTCTTCAAGTGGCATTTCGAAAGTTACCATGTCGTCTAAATTAATTTCTCCGCTTAAATATCTTTCAACATATCCGGCAAGTTCGCTTCTGCCTTTAACGCCTCCAAAAGCGCTTCCTCTCCAAACCCTTCCTGTAACCAATTGAAATGGGCGAGTGGAAATTTCTTGTCCAGCGCCAGCAACTCCAATAATGATTGATTCTCCCCATCCTTTGTGGGCACACTCTAAAGCTGCTCTCATCAAATTTACATTGCCAATACATTCGAAAGAATAATCAACTCCTCCGCCAGTCATTTCAACAATTACTTCTTGAATTGGCCTATTATTTTCTTTGGCGAATTTTTTTGGGTTAACAAAATCAGTAGCGCCAAATTTTTCAGCGATGGCTTTTTTGTCTTCGTTAATGTCGATGGCAATAATTCTTGAAGCACCAGCCATTACTGCACCTTGAATGACTGAAAGACCAATTCCGCCAAGGCCAAAAACTGCAATTGTGGCGCCTTTTTCAACCTTAGCAGTGTTTAAAACTGCGCCAATTCCAGTGGTAACGCCGCAACCAAGCAAGCAAATTTTATCAAGTGGAGCTTCAGGATTAACCTTAACTAGTGAAATTTCAGCAATTACCGAATACTCGGCAAAAGTGGAAGTTCCCATGTAGTGAAAAATTGGCTGTCCATCTTTAGAAAAGCGCGAAGTTCCATCTGGCATTAAACCTTTTCCTTGAGTTTCACGAATTTTTTGGCACAAATTAGTTTTGCCGCTTAAACAAAAACTGCATTCTTTGCATTCTGGAATGTAGAGCGGAATGACATGATCACCTTTTTTCAAAGTAGTAACTCCCTCGCCAATAGATTCCACAATTCCACCGCCTTCATGACCAAGAATTGTCGGAAATAAGCCTTCAGGATCTTCTCCAGAAAGGGTGAAAGCATCGGTGTGACAAACTCCAGAAGCGATCATTTTAACCAAAACTTCGCCTTTTTTAGGCATTTCAAGATCGATGGTTTCAATTTTTAATGGCTGATTTGCCGCCCATGCGACCGCTGCTTTGATTTTCATTATTTTTAAATTTGAAAAAGTTGAGGGAAATTAAACGTCTAAGTTAAACATCTTTGCGAGCACTGTCTAGCGCCAAAATTAATTTTTTAGGAAATTTCTTTAGGCAGAATTCTCCGGATTCAAGATTGGTGATTTGTTTTGCCTCAATAAATTCTTGCTCATTGGAAAATTCTTTAGCTGCAATTGACATAGTGTATTCTCCATCAAGATTCGTTGTTAAGATTTGATATTCTTCTTCAAAATCGTGCTGGATGGTTTTTGATTTAAGATCAATTAAACATTCTAAATTGCTAGATTTGTCGAAAAGATTGGCGCCAGCACATTTCACAAAAGATTCTTTTATTGTCCAATAATAATAAAAGAGCCTTTTTCTCTCCTCGTTAGAATCGAGCTTCTTAACGCTTTCAAATTCATTATTGGAAAAAAAATACTCGGCAATATCTAGAAAATTCCTATCCTTATTTTGTTCAATATCAATTCCCACAGCTTTGTTACTAACGGCCAGAGCGATGAAATTATTTGAATGGGAAATATTAAAATGAAGATCAGATTTTGGAGAATAAATTTCTAGGCGACCATTTGCAGTTGCTTTTAAAACAACATCCCCAGCTTCACAACTCAGCATTTTGGCAAGAGTGGTTTTAATCAAAACTCTGCCGCAAATAAAATTTCTCTTAGCTTTTATGTTAGTGATTTTCCCCAACCGCGCTTTTTCTGGGGCGGATAAAAATTTCTGGAAATTACCTAAATCAATATTAAGGCTGGTGCTTGGACTATTTAAATCAGTAAAGAAAATTTTCATAAATTCAGTTTGTTGTTAAATTAATTTCCTCAAAATTTATGCAATTTGCAAGAGTTCTTTTTTAAATCTCACATCTTTGCTACTCGTAGCAAAGATGTGAGATGCTGGAATATTATTGAAATTTAAATTATTGTTTCAGAAAATTAATTGTAATTAAAGGCCTTCACCCTTATTTTTGCCAAAAATAATCTTCTAAAAAACAAAAACCAATGACAGAAAAATACCGCCGTCCTAAGAATCTAAATGGAAAATCGCGATCAGTTTTAGAAGCAAAATTTGAAGCTCAAAAATTAGCTTTTGCGCCCTTAAGCTTTCACGCCGCCAAAACAATGCGCGATTTGGGAATTTTAGAAATAATTCACAATTCTAGAAAAAATGGAATTTTGATTTCACAAATTACCGAAAAACTTAAAATTTCTAATTACGGAGTTTCTACCTTGCTAGAAGTTGGTTTAGGCCTAGATTTAGTTACTAAAAATGATGAGAAATTTTTCCTCACTAAAACTGGTTTTTTCATATTATTTGATGAAATGACGCGGGTGAATATGGATTTTGTGGCCGATGTTTGCTACCAAGGAGCGCAAGCTTTGACCGAATCGATTGTGGAATCTAAGCCAGCTGGATTAAAAGTTTTTGGAGATTGGGAAACTGTTTACCAAGGCCTTTCTTCACTTCCCAAAAAAGTGCAAAATAGTTGGTTTGCCTTTGACCATTTTTATTCTGACGATGCGTTTGACGATGCTTTGCCTATTATTTTTAAAGACAGCCCGAAAAGAATATTTGATATTGGTGGCAATACTGGGAAATGGGCGGTTAAATGTTTGAAATACAATGCGGAAGCAAAAATCACAATTCTTGATTTACCGGGGCAGCTCAAGGTTGCTCTGGAAAATCTTACTAATCTTAATTTTCAAAATAGAAGCGACTTTTTTGAAATTGATTTGTTAAATCCCGCATCAAAAATTCCCACTGGATCTGATGTAATTTGGATGAGTCAATTTCTGGATTGTTTTTCTAAAGATCAAATTACCGACATCTTGCAAAAAGTTGCTAATTCGGCAGATCAAAATTGTCAAATCTACATTCTAGAGCCATTTTGGGATCGTCAAAAATATGAAGCGGCAACTTTTTCTCTCAATCACACTTCTTTGTATTTTACCACCATTGCCAATGGCAACAGCAAAATGTATTCTGCCTCAGAAATGACAGGCTGTATTGAGGCTGCTGGTTTAAAAATAGATCAGATTTTCGACGACATTGGAAACAATGAATACACACTTCTTAAATGTTCTAAAAAATAATGAGCAAACATTGGTCACAGCTTAAAGAGCAAAGCGCAGGTAGTTTTAGATTAAATTTTATGCTGAGAATCTACCAAATTTTTGGCAGATTTATTTTGCAAATTTTTGTATTTCCAGTCGTTTTTAGTGTTTTTATTTTTTCTAAACCAGTTCGAGTTTTTTCTAGAAAATATCTAAACCGCATTTACGAATTTAAAATAAAACAAGGCGAAAAATCACTTAAGAAGCCAAATGGATTTTCAGCATTTTGGCACATTTTTTCCTTCGCAGATTCTCTGATGGACAAAATGATTTCTTGGTCTGGAAAAATTGATTTCGATCAAATAAACATTAAAGATCAGTCAGAATTTGATTCTTTGATGGGGGAATTGAAAAATGACAATCCGCCTTTTCTAATTTGTTCGCATCTTGGAAATATGGAAGTTTTAAGGGCAATTGGAAATTTTTACACGTCAGATTTGTTAGGCAGAAAATTGGAAGTTCATTCTGTGGTTCAAGCTGGACACACGCCAAAATTTACTAATTTCTTAAGAAAAATTAACCCTAAAGCTGCAGACAATCTCACCGCAACCGCCAATATGGGAATTGATGCTGTCATTGATTTAAAAGAAAAACTACAAAGTGGAAAAATGATTGTGATTGCCGGAGACAGAACCGCGGCCAAGAATGAGAATAGAAGTATTGCAGTTGATTTTCTGGGAACTCCAGCCTATTTCCCGATTGGGTCTTTCACTCTTGCTAGCCTGATGGAAAGCCCGATTTATTTTATTTTTTGTCTAAAAGGGAAAGGCGGAAAATACGATCTTTATTTACAAAGAACTAAGGTTGATTTTGATTGCACAAGGTCAGTTCGCAAAGAAAGGGTAAAAGATTTAATGCAAGAATATTCAGCAATGCTGGAAAAATTATGCCTGAAATATCCGAATCAATGGTACAATTTTTTTGATTTTTGGAAATCTTAAAATTTCTAGATATTTCCTAAAATTGAATTAAAAGCAAATTGGAGTAGTTTTTTAACGCCATCGGTGCTGGCCCAAAGTTTGCAACTGCGACCTTTTGTTCATTAAAATTTGTAACAAAATACTAACCTAGAGTTTTAATTTTTTTAACTTTTAGAAAACAAAAGGTCGGATTGACAAAATCCGACCAGCATCGAGGTAAAAATTTTTAATGGGGAAGTAATGGAGCAAAATCTAGTTCTTAAGCAACAAATCTTTCAATTCTTGTAAATCTTGATCTGAAGATTGTTCTGGAGCCTGCTCAGGATTATTTAAATCTGGAACTTGATTGAAATTAGGGGGGATTAATAATGGATTGGTGTTTTCATTTTTTGAACAAGCGCCAATTAACAAAGTAAGGGCGGCAAGAATAATTAATTTATTTTTCATTTTTACTAATATTTTTTTTATCTTCCTTAGAATTAACAGGCTTTGATTGAACAAAATAATTTTCCATCAACAGCAAAAACACGCCTAGAAAAACAGCCGAATCTGCCAGATTAAAAGCTGGCCAATGGTAGCCAAAAGCGTGGAAATCTAGAAAATCAGCAACTCCACCATTAATGATTCGATCAATAATATTTCCAAAAGCGCCACCAATAATGAAGCCCAGAGCGATCGAAAGATAGAGGCTGGAAGTGCGAGTAAGCCAAATGATCAAAACTATTACAATGGCAATATTAACGCCAAGAATGATGTATTTTCCATATCTCAGCCAATTAAACATTCCAAAGCTGACGCCCTTATTCCAAACTTGAACTAAATTAAAAAACCCCGTCACCACAAATTGGCGACTTTGATCTTCAAGGCCCCCACCAGAGCCATCTAGAAAGTTAAAGGCCAAATATTTGCTGGCAAGGTCCAATGCGCAAACAACAAGCGCAATGGAAAGGCCAATTAGTTTTAAATTGTAAGCGGTAAGCGGTAAGGAAGTTTTTGGTTTGCTTGAGTTTTTGTTCTTAGCAGAATTCATATTTATTTTTTTAACTTGAATTTACTTACAACTTTTTAATCTTCGTATTGAATAATAACTTGACCAACCCCAACTGGCGATCCGTCAGCAAAGTTAATTTTTTTAATTTTAACATCGTGATCAGTACGAATAATGTTTTCCATTTTCATGGCCTCAATAATCACTAGTTCAGATCCTGCTTTCACTTCTTGGCCTTCTTCTACTTTAAAGCGGGCAATTTTTCCAGTAATTGGAGAAGTAAGCTCTGATGGTTTAGGATTTTTTTCCACAATAGGCATAAATTTGGTCAATTCTGCCGTTCTGATAGTGTAGACATTGGTGTAGGTGTCCGATCCAGAATATTGCATTAAATAGCCACCAGTTCGGTTATTTTCACGAATTTTAACTGCAACTGGTTTTTGATTAATGGTTCCTCTAAATAATTTATCACCGTTGTTCCATTCACTTCGCACATCAATTTCTTGCTTGTCGCAAATTATTTTGTAGCTATTTTCGTCATTTCTAGAAACTTCTGCCAAATATGATTGATCAGCAATCTCCACAACCCATCTGTCACTAATTTGTTTTTCGCGATGTATGATCTGGCCATTGGTTTTGGCATTACGAATGTAATTGGCAAAAAATATGAATAAAGAAGTTGCTATTAAAACAATTTTTGCCTGTGAGTCGAGCTGATTACCAGAGAATCCTTCAGGAAATTCATTCTTAATAAAAGCGGTAGTAATATTGCCGCTTACAAATTTCTCATTTTTCATAATGGTTTCAAGAAAACTCATATTGTGAGAAACTCCGCCAATTGCAAATTCACCAAGCGCTAATTCCATGTGCTTAATTGCCTCTAAGCGATTTTCGCCGTAAGAACAAAGTTTGGCAATCATCGGATCGTAGAACATGCTAACTTCACCGCCCTCATAAACGCCACTGTCAACGCGAACATTAGCGCTTTCTTCTGGCTCAATGTAGTGATTTATTCTTCCTGAAGAAGGCAGGAATCCGCGAGAAGGATCTTCGGCATAAATTCTCGATTCCATTGCCCAACCGTTCAATTTTACATCTTCCTGCTTGAACTCCAATTTTTTACCAAGTGCGATTTGAATCATCAATTCTACAATATCAAAACCAGTAATAAGTTCAGTGACAGGATGCTCAACCTGCAATCTGGTGTTCATTTCTAGAAAATAAAAATTTTTGTTTTTATCCATGATGTATTCCACCGTTCCAGCTGAATAGTAACCAACTTTTTTGGCAAGAGCCACGGTTTGAGCATACATTTTTTGGCGAGTAACTTCGTCGACAAAAGGACTAGGAGCTTCTTCAATAACTTTTTGATTATTACGCTGAATTGAGCATTCTCTCTCGCCCAAACAAATAGTATTTCCAGCTTTATCGGCAATGACCTGAATTTCGATATGGCGCGGATTTTCAATAAATTTTTCAATAAAAATTCGATCATCAGAAAAACTATTTCTTGCTTCATTACTGGCAGATAAAAATGCCTCTTCGACATCTTTTTCCTCGTAAGCAATTCTCATTCCTTTTCCGCCGCCGCCTGCAGAGGCTTTAATCATGACAGGGAATCCAACTTCTTTAGAAACCTTAATTGCTTCTGCGCCATCTTTAATAACGTTCATATTTCCAGGAACAGAGCTTACGCCCGCTTCAATGGCAAGTTTTTTAGATTGAATTTTGTCGCCCATCATTTCAACTGAATAAGTGCTTGGGCCTACAAAAGCGACGCCTTCTTTTTCTAGCGCCTTAGCAAAAAGACTATTTTCGGACAAAAATCCATATCCGGGGTGAACCATGGTGGCACCAGTTTTTTTGACAGCAGCCATAATTTTATCAATTCTCAAATAGCTTTGGCTGGATGGGGAGGGTCCAATATTAATAGCCTCGTCTGCCATTTGCACAAAAAGCGAATTGGTATCTGCATCGGAATAAACCGCAACGGTTTTAATACCCATTTTGCGACAAGTTTTGATGATTCGACAAGCAATTTCGCCACGATTAGCAATGAGTAATTTATGAGCCATAACCAGATTTAATGATTGAAAATTTAATGGAATTTGATGAATTGCAGGATAATATGAATCTAAACCAATATTTCAAATAAATATTGTTCGTTGAAAGTCAAAATTTCTTTAAATGTTAAATATGCGTAATTATCTTAGATTGATTAGAGCCGATAAACCAATTGGAACGTGGCTTCTTTTCTTGCCATGTTTGTTCGGTCTTTTTTTGGCAGCGAAAAATCAGAATGTCGATATGGTCTATTTTGCAGGCCTTTTTTTTGTGGGATCGTTTCTCATGAGATCGGCAGGTTGCGTTATTAATGATATTTTTGATCGCAAATTCGATAGAAATGTTCAAAGAACCCGAGATAGGCCAATTGCCAGCGGCGTAATTTCTATTAAAAAAGCACTGATTTTCCTAGCATTTTTGTTGTTTTTGGCCTTTTTAATTTTGCTACAATTTAATTCTCAAACCATTATTCTGGGGTTCATTTCCTTGGCTTTCGTGGCCGCATATCCTTTAATGAAACGCATTATTTTCTATCCTCAAGTTTTTCTGGGGCTAACTTTTAGCCTTGGAATTCTTTTCGCCAGCATGGCGGTTTTGGGGAAAATCACTTTGCCAATTCTTTTGCTCTACTTTGCAAATATCATTTGGACAATAATCTACGACACCATCTACGGCTATCAAGATTTAGCTGATGATTTAAAAATTGGTGTTAAATCGACTTCAATAAAATTTGGAAAAAATCCGCAAAAAATATTCTACCTCCTTTCCGCCTCATATTTATTTTTATTATTTTTAGTTGGTTTCTTAGCAAATCTAGATTTCATCTATTTCATTTTAATCGCATTCGCATTTTTCCATCTTCTTTGTCAGATAAAAACTTGCGATTTTTCTTGCGGAGCTGATTGTTTAAAAAAATTCAAATCTAACTTTTGGGTCGGAATCATTCTTGTAAATGCAATTATTTTAGGATAATTTTCTGAATTAAAACGGTTTCTTCTCGCCGGTAGTAATATTTTTAGTTTTATCTCTAAACTTTCAGTCGTCGTCATTGCTGGAGCGCTCGCGACGCGACAATCTACCTCCTTAAAGTTCAAGCAAAAGAATATTAAATTATGAAACATGATTTTCTCGTCGATAGCCATTGCCACCTCGATTTACTAGCTGAAAGAGGCTTAAATATTGATGAAATAGTTCAAAATGCCACCAAAAACAAAGTAGAAATTTTGCAAACAATTGGCACTAAAATCAGTAATTTTCCTGAAATCTACAAATATGCCCAGAAATACCAAAATGTTTTTGCATCTGTTGGAATTCACCCTTGCAATGTTGAAGAAGAGCCAAAAACCTCTTGCGATCAAATAGTAAAACTTTGTAAAGCTCATCCAAAAATCATTGGAATTGGCGAAACCGGCCTTGATTATTACCATGCCGGTTTTGTTCGTGAGAATCAAATCGCTAGCTTCAAAGAGCACATTAAAGCCGCAAGAGAAACAGGTTTGCCATTAATAATTCACACTCGAGATGCCGATATTGACATGGCGCAAATTTTGGAAGAGGAAATGGGCAAAGGAAAATTCAGCGCACTTTTGCATTGTTTTTCATCGAGTAAGGAGCTGGCAGTAAAAGCAATTGAACTGGGAATCTACATTTCAATTTCAGGAATAGTAACTTTTAAAAGCGCTACAATTTTGCAAGAAATTGTTAAAGAACTGCCGCTAGAATTTTTGCTTGTCGAAACTGACTCGCCATATTTGGCGCCAACTCCACATCGCGGCAAAACCAACGAGCCAGCTTTCACAATGCACACCGCAGAATTTTTGGCCAATTTAAAAGAGGTTTCTTTTGAAGAAGTTCGCCAAACTACAACGGGGAATTTCTTTAGATTATTCAAAAATTCCCATGAATAAACCAAATCCATTCATCCTTGAAGCGCTAAATCAAGCCAGAATGGCCTTCGATTTGAACGAGGTTCCTGTTGGCGCAGTTGTAGTTCGCAATAACAAAATTATCGCCGCCGCTTACAATCAAAATATTGCCTTAAACGACCCAACTGCTCATGCAGAAATATTAGCTCTACGCAAAGCCTGCGCGCTTTTAGAAAGTCATAGACTAGAATCTTGCGATTTATATGTCACTTTAGAGCCTTGCACAATGTGCGCTGGCGCAATTTCTCATGCTAAAATTAGAAGATTGTATTACGGAGCTTCAGATGAAAAATCTGGCGGAGTAGAAAATGGAGCGCGAGTTTTTTCTCACAAACAATGTCATCATAAACCAGAAATCTACAGCGGAATTTCAGCCTTAGAATCAGAAAAATTGCTTAAAGATTTTTTTGCAAAAAGAAGAAAATAAACGGGCGCTGGCCTTGTGCTAAATACCATCTTTAATAGTGCAGGAAGGCTTCGCCGAGATTTCTTAATAATTACTTATTTTTAAAAGAAAGTGCTAGGTAGTGACTTAATTTTTTTGATACAAATTATTTCCTAATGAGCCGTAAACCATGTTCTCATTTTGGTAGCTAAATCGTTGTTTTTTTAAGAGTAGAGCTATTTGAGAAATATGTTGCGTTTATTTTAGTTCTAGAAATGATAATAACCTTACATCTACGAATTGCCTTATTCGCGAGGCGCCTACTAGTTAAAAAAGCCCTAAAAAAATTTAATAAAAATGAATTTCTAATATATCACTCTACCAATCTGTTTAATTTTAATAGGCCTGTTTGGCTGTTCAAGCATACCAGGAAAAAGCGGAGAAGAGCAAGTCCAGAATATCGACAAATTAGTCAGTGCCACACTAACCGACCTTTACAAGCAAGATCCAGAAACGAAAGCCAAAATTGCCAATTCAGTTGGCTATGTAATTATGAATAATAAAATTACTAAAATACCGGTAATCGGCGCTGGTAAAGGTTATGGAGTGGCAATCGAAACTGCCAATCAAGACAGAACCTATGTGAAAATGACCCGTTTTGATATTGGTGGTGGCTGGGGTGCAAGAAGCGTGCGCATGATATTAATTTTTTCAGATAAAGATAAATATGAAGATTTCATTGATGGATTTATCACAGCAAAAGTTGGCGCAGAAGCTGCTGCCAAAGTTGGTGATGTTGGCGCTGCCGGAGGAGCAAGTGGTAATGAACTGGCAAAAGATCAAGGCTATTCTTCACACATGATCACCGACGCTGGCGTTTCCGGAACAATTACTGCCGGAATTATTAGAATCAAAACCATTGAGTTAAAAAAGTAGAATTTTTCTGATTAATCAAAACCAATTAAAATTATTTATGAAATTTACAAAAATTAAGATCACCCTTCTTCTGGCGGCAATAATTTTGTCAGGATGCGATGACGCAAAAAACAAAACCGCAACTGCCGATGAAAAACGTAAACCAAATATTCTACTTCTAGTAGCCGACGATACCGCATTTGGCGATATCGGGCCTTATGGATCAGAAGTTCACACTCCTAATATGGATAAAATTGCCGATGCTGGCATTAGTTTTACCAATTTTCATGTCTCTCCTGTTTGCTCAGTAACTCGATCAATGTTGTTTACTGGCAACGACAATATCGAAGTTGGATTAGGCGCATTCGATTATTCAGTATATCCAGCCACCAGAGGCAAAAAGGGTTATGAAACATATTTAACTGAAAATGCAGTAACAATTTCCGAATTGTTAAATGACGATGGTTACGAAGTTTATAAATCAGGAAAATGGCATTTAGGCGGCGAAGAATCACGCGGAAAAGGTCCTCTAGGTTGGGGATTTACCAAAGAATTCGGAATTCTATCTGGTGGATCTAATCATTGGAATGATTTGGCAATGACTCCAGATTTTCAAGATCCAAACGGCCTCAATGTTAAAAGAAAAGAACCGTGGACATTAAATGGCGAGCCTTATGATCGCCCTGAAGGCATTTATTCTGGAGAAATTTACACAAACCAGATGCTAGAATTTATCAAAGATGGAGCCAATAAAGAAAAACCTTGGTTTGCATATATGGCCTTTACTACCGCGCATTTCCCTATTCAAGCGCCGGAAGATTTGATTATGAAATATTATCCTAGATATTTAGAACTTGGATATGCAGGACTAAAAAAATTAAGATATGAGAATTTAAAAGCTCAAGGTTTGATATCTCACGAAGCCACAGAAGCTCCGCATAATGATTTGACAAAAAGATGGGAAAGCTTGTCGCAAGAAGATAAAGAAAAACAGGCCAAAATCATGGCAACCTACGCCGCCATGATTGAAGATCAAGATAATAGAATTGGCCAAATTTTAGACTATTTGAAAGAATCAGGCCAACTAGACAATACATTAGTGGTTTATCTGACAGATAACGGCCCTGAAGGTTTGGAGCCTACTAACCCAAAAACTGGTAACCCAGAATTGGCGAAATGGATCGAGAATCAGTTTGATTCATCTTTCGAGGCTATCGGAAAAGCTAATTCTGAAAATGTTATCGGAACTTCATGGGCAAATGCTGCAACAGGTGGATTGCAATGGTGGAAATGGTTCATTGGCGAAGGCGGCATACGCGTTCCATTAATGATTGTTCCACCTGGGGCATTCAGCTCTGAATATGATCGCGCTGGTGAAAAATCAAACGCCGTTGTCTATGTAAAAGATATTCCTATGACCATATTGGAATATGCTAATGTTAAGCATCCAATGACCAGCTACAAAGACAGAAAAATTGTGGCTCCTAGTGGAATCAGTATGAAACCTTTCTTGAATTCTCAATCAGAAGAAGTCAGAACATCAAAAGATTGGTGGGCATTTGAGCTGTTCGGCAATGGCTACATTATGCAAGGACAACTTAAAGCAATAAAAGTAAGAACAGGAATGTTCGGCGACGGCAAATGGCATCTTTACAATGTAGTTTCAGATCCATCTGAATCTCATCCTTTAGAGCAAGATCAGCCTGAAAAATTAAAAGAAATGATCGCTCTTTATGAATCCTATATCGAAAAAAACAACATCTTAGAAGTCGACGCAGACTGGAACCCATTCCAAGGCGCCAGCAAATAAGACAATTCCCCATCACGCTTTGACTTCGTCACAAGCAGTCTTCCATCCACCATTAATTAAATTTTATGGTTGATGGAAGACTTCAGGCCTCCAATATTTTCCTTTTTGCTTATCTTCCGCCAGCCTGAATTTTGTAGAATATTTGATTATGTTTTGGCAGATTTGTCATGGTTTTGGTTTGTTTGTTTCGGGTAAAAACGGTAGAGCAAAAATATAAAACGGTGATTTATTCTGTCAATTTTTTGTGAGGTTTATTCTATGGTTGATGGAAGAAGCCTGCCCATGGATGCGAGGTTAGGTTTTGCCGAAGTGTTTTAATAATTGCTTATTCTGTGAAGGGGAGTGGCGGTGAGTTGAGTCTTTGTTTCTTTTCATTTATCCATCTGAGAATCAATCTTATCCTGCTCAATCAAATTCTTTAACTCTTCTTCTTCAGGCAAATAAAGCCGATATTTACTGGCAAATAATTTTTCATTTCCCGCCAAAACAGAATATTTTACAATCGTTTCATCTTTTTGCGTGCAAAGAATTAAACCAATTGTCGGATTATCATCTTCACCTTTTTTCAAATCATCATACATCCGCACATACATATCCATTTGCGCAATTGCCCCGTGATCGAGTTTGTGAGTTTTTAAATCAATCAGCACAAAACATTTGAGATGATAATTATAAAAAACCAAATCAATAAAAAAATCAGCGGTGTCGGTAACAATATGTTGTTGCCGCTCCACAAAAGCAAAACCTTTTCCCAGCTCCATCAAAAACTGTTG
>JBLHNE010000010.1:0-16194 GCA_047619265.1 Rickettsiales bacterium
AATGAAATCTTTTGAAATTATTCAAATTATGAAAAAATTAATATCCTCTGCCTTATTGATTCTAATTTTATCAAGCAATGCTATTGCGCAGTCAGTTGCTGGGAAAAATAATATTAATCAAAGTTCTGCCAATGACCCTACTATACCTGAGGAACTAGCGGAGCTTTTCGATACCGATATTTTTTCGCTTTCCAAGAAAAGTGAAAATGCTTTTGACGCCGCCTCTTCAATCTATGTTCTTTCTTCTGAAGATATTAGAAGATCGGGTGCCGCCAATATTCCTGAAGCTTTAAGGTTGGTTCCGGGCTTGCAAGTTGCCCAAATTGATGGCAATAAATGGGCAATTTCTGCTCGCGGTTTTAACTCTCAGTATTCCAATAAATTGTTGGTAATGATTGATGGTAGAACGGTTTACACTCCTTTATTTTCTGGATCATTCTGGGATGTGCAAGATTATCTTTTGGCGGATGTTGAAAAAATTGAAGTTATTAGAGGTTCTGGCGGTGCCATTTGGGGCGCCAACGCTGTTAATGGAATTATTAACATTATTACTAAAAATTCTATCGATTCTCAAGGTGGATACGCATCTGCAACTATTGGTAATAAAGGTCGAAAAATTGCCTCTGTGCGCTATGGCGGGGCCACGGAAGATTTAAATCATTATCGAATCTATGCCAAGCAAGTCTATTCTGGAGAGGAAGATCAACTAGATAGCAACATAGGCAATGACGATGGATATCGTCAATCGCAGGCGGGCTTTCGCTACGATATACGTTCCATTCAAGACAATAACATTGCTATTCATGGAGATATTCGCTCTGGTCAAGTAGATCGTTATTTTCAAAATTTACCAACAACCCGCAATTCAACCAAAAAAGATTCTAAAGGGGCAAACATAGTAGTTAATTGGGAGAAAAATATTTCTAAAAAATCCAGCTTTAATCTACAAAGCTATTTAGATTATGATCAATTTGATATGCAGATTCTGTCTCGAGTCGGCAAAACAGCTGATGTTGATTTTCAATATTTCTACGATTTTAGTGCCAATAATCAATTAGTCCTGGGTGCTGGATATCGCTTAGTTAGTGATTCCATAGGTGAAGAATTGGATAGCGGCAGCAACACATTGCTATTAGACTATGAGCCAAACAAAAGAAATGATCAAATTTTTAGTGCTTTTGCCCAAGATAAAATTGGCCTAATTTCTGATATTCTATATTTAACTCTTGGTTCTAAATTTGAGCATAACACCTACACAGGTAAAGAATTTCAGCCTAGTGCCAAATTAACTTATTTTCCTTCTCGCAACCAAACTGCTTGGGCATCAATCTCTAAATCTATTCGCACCCCTACCAGAGGTGAAGATGGACTTACTTTAAGTGCGGGAGGCATTACTCAAAAAGGAAGCTCATCTTACGGCGCAGAAGATGTTACGGCTTATGAAGCTGGATATAGAATCAAACCTATTCGCACCACTTTGGTTGACATTGCAATATTCTATAACGATTACGACAATTTACGCACTTTCAATGCCGATGGATCTGGAAATGCAGCGGTCGCCAATAATCACGGAACAGGAAAATCTTACGGTGGAGAAATTACTCTAAAATGGCAAGCCAGCAATAATTGGAGACTCGAAGCTGGTTATGATTTTCTTAAATTAGATGTTAAAAACACTGGGCCTCAAGAAAGTGCTATTTTCTCAATACATCCAGTTGAAGGACAATCTCCTAATAATCAATTCCGCTTGCGCTCAAGCTACAACATTACTCCTAAGCTTGAATTCGATAATATTTTCTATTATGTCGACAGCTTGCCAACGGCCCAAGCATCTAGCGATAAAGAGGGGGTTCCATCCTATACTAGATTTGACACCAGACTTGGATATTTATTTAACTCTAATTTAGAATTTAGCGTTGGTATTCAAAATTTGACTGATGAAAAACATCAAGAATTTAACAGAGGATTATTTGGTAATGATACTGAAATAGGTAGAACCTATTACTTTAAAACGGTTGTAAGATTTTGGTAAGAAAAATGAGAAAATTAATCATCATCACACTAATATTATTCTCCACTTCATTCTCGCTAGATATTTTTGCGAGAGGAGATTCTTATAAGCCATTGGCCAATTTTATTTCGGTTCTACCAAGAATGATTGATGATGGTAGCGGTAAACTTTGTGTTGTAGGCTATGATCAAGTTGCAGTTGAACTTAAAGCTAAATATGACAATATTGCTTTTTTGGAAATTGAAGGAATTTCAGAAAGTCGCTTTAAAGAAAGTAATTGCTCAATAATCTATATTTCAAGTGGAGATTATTCGGTGATCGAAATTGCCAATCAAGCAAAAATACCTTCGATCAGCATTGATGAAAATTTCGTCGATAAAAATGGCATGATCTTAATTGAAATGGGTAGAAGAAGTTTTGAATTAACCATTAATCACAAACTTATTAAAAGTTTCAAAACTCAGTTCGACCCTTTTATTGAAGGTTTAATCATTAATTAACTCTTTATCAATCTCAATTTTAATAATACATGGCGCAAGAAAAAACAATAGTTCCTAAAGGCATTCCACCAGTAGTTCTTCCAGTGAAAGATATCTTCGAAAAATTAGAAGCCGTAAAAGATTTAATGGAAGCAAAAGTTCCTATGGATATTAATTTTATTAAATGTGCCTCTAAAGGCGATGTGGAATTTGAAAAAGATATCTACATATTATTCCTCGATAGCTCTAGTAAAAATATTACTAAGTTAGAAAAAGCCATGAATGAAAATGATATTGATACTTGGTCGCACACTACTCACCACCTAAGAGGATCATCCGCCGCTATTGGAGCTTTCCCTTTTTCTGACATCGTGGCCTACGCTCAAGCTAATCCAAAAGATACTATCAAAAATAAGCAGATTATTCTTGATGGAATTAAAGCTGAATTTTCCAAACTAGCCGATTTTCTATATAAAAATGTCTTGGTAGACGAAGATCCGAATAATCAATAATTCTATTAGTTTAGTTCTCACTAAAATTAAGTTCATTCACGACTGAAATATTTGTTGATAAAACCCTTCAAAATAATCGGTCTAATAACCCTCCCCTTGAGGGAAGCTTATTAGACCGAATTCTGGTTAAATTTTAAGTCGTAAATGAATTGATTTTTAATGGGACATTAGAATTCTAATAATCCTCAGAAATGTGATTGATCGATCTGAAAGGATTCTTATATTTATCTCCTAAACATTCAGCTCTTGAACTTTTATCATAATATCTTTTCCAATTGGAGCTGCGGTTCTAGATCCGCCGCCGCCGTGTTCAACGACAACCGAAATTGCATATTTAGGATTAGAAACTGGCGCTAGGCCAACAAATATGGCATGATTCTTGTAATTTTCTGCTTCTTCATCGGACATTTCGTCTTCTCTTTTAGAAACCACTTGAGAAGTTCCTGTTTTTCCTGACATTTCAAAACCTTTAATATCAATTCTTTTCCCATAGGCTGTTCCGCCTTTTTCATTAACTACTCTTCTCATTCCTTCTAAAACCAAATCGATATGTTTGC
Source organism: Rickettsiales bacterium (assembly GCA_047619265.1). GTDB lineage: Bacteria > Pseudomonadota > Alphaproteobacteria > Rickettsiales > UBA1997 > JAJTCH01. The sequence continues at coordinate 3,560 of JBLHNE010000010.1, forward strand.
GATTTGCGAGAGGTTTGCCTTTTAACTCGTCATATTGGCTATGAGTATCTTTATTCTTAATTAAATGAGGCTTGATTGGCACTCCGCCATTGGCTATTCTTGCAGTAACAACTGCCATTTGTAGGGGGCTCGCTAAAAGAAAACCTTGCCCAATCGAAGTATTTAAAGTATCGCCTCCAACCCAAGGTACATGATAAACTTTTCTTTTCCACGCATCAGATGGAACATTTCCAGATCTTGATCCATAAAGACTAATGTCTAAATCTTCCCCATAGCCAAATCGTTTGGCAATTTCAGTTATTTTTTCAATGCCAATTTGATATGAAATGTCATAGAAATAGATGTTGCAGGAATTTTTAATGGCATCGGACATGTTCATTTTTCCATGACCTCTTTTTTCCCAGCAATGAAAAGTTCTGTTTCCTAGGCGATGAGTTCCATCACAAAAAACTTCGCGCTTAGGATCAATATCACTTTCTAAAGCAGCAATAGCGGTCATTAATTTAAATGTCGATCCGGGAGGATAGGTGGCAGAAATTGTTTTATTAGTCAGCGGTTTTTTAGGGTCAGACGCTAGTTCATTCCAATATTTATGGCTAACTCCTTCAACAAATTTATTAGGATCAAAAGATGGGCTAGAAACTATTGATAAAATTTCACCAGTTTTAACGTTCATCACTACCACAGATGCAGAAAGACCCTCAATTCTTTTGCTAACAAAATTTTGCAACTCAGCAGAAATAGTTAATTTCAATCCATTTCCGGGAACGCTTTGAGTTTTAGAAAGAGTTCGTAGCGGAATTCCTCTGGCGTTGACTTCAACATATCGAACTGAAAATTTTCCGCGCAGATATTCATCAAAACTTTTCTCTAAACCATTTTTACCAATTCTAAAATCAGGATGTAAAAATAATTGAGGTTCTTCACCAGAACTTTCTTTTTCACTAGGAAGGGAGACATAACCAATTATGTGAGCGGTTGCAAAAGGCATAATGTAGGCGCGCAAGACCCCGCTTTCAATATCCACGGCGTTAAGCTTGTGGTAATTAGTTTCTATTCTGGAAACGCTGTCCCAAGTTAAATTGTCAATTAGGGAAATAATTTTTTTACCTTTGGAATTTTCAACTCTGCCTCGCATCGTATCAATTTCGGTGGCAGACAAAGCCATAATTTCTGCTAGCTGTTCAATCAATTTTTTAGTATCGGGTTTGCTTTCAAAATATAAAAGCAGGCGATAATTATTGTGATTAGTAGTTAATTCCACGCCATTTCTGTCGACAATTAAACCACGCTGAGCTGGAGAAACTAGTGGCCTAATTCGATTTCTATCAGATTTAGTCGAATATTCTTTATATTTAAAGATCTGCAGAAAACTAAGTCTGGCAATTAAAATGGAAATTAGCCCAACTTGAACACCACCCATTATTGCTATTCTTCTATTAAATAATTTATTTTTCCGGAAATCTCTTAACATCTATGATTGCGGTAATAATTTTTTATCAAGATAACTAAAAAACCTATGCATTAGAATATAGGCTACGCAAGTTGTAGATAGTTGAATTAAGGGGGAGACAAAGTTGTAAATTTCAAGATTATAAAGTGATAACATCAACCATTTTAGAAAAAATATTACAAAAGCAAAAAATACAAATTGCCCAAGAACTTCCCCAAAGTTTTCTTTCAAGACCACTCTATGGCTTAAAGCATGAAATAATTTTACTGTCAAAATATAGGTAAGAGCAGTAATTCCTAGGGGAAATCCATTAATAGAATCGCAAACTAGGCCGAGCACAAATAGAAACCAAATAGCAAAAACTCTTGGACGAATAATGGTAAAATAGTAAATTATCATCACATCAAAAAGTGGTAAATAGTCGCTAATATTGCTCATATTAATGCTTGATAAATTTAGCATCGCAAAAAAAATGGCGATAATTTGCAAAGCAAAAATATTTTTATAATTGATGGTCATAAATTAGTTGTAAGTTGTGATCTGCAAGTGGTAAGTTTTAGGGGTTTTTTGCTAGGACAAAATAACTTACAGGCTCACAACTTACAACTTAATTTAAATGCAACAATTCCAATCGCCATTTCTAAACCAACTTCAGAATCGTGGTTTTCTTAATCAAATAACTCATCCCAAAGAGCTCGATGAATTGATGAAAGATCAAAAAATCTCCGTTTATATTGGTTTTGATTGCACAGCAAAATCTCTTCACATCGGCAGTTTAATTCAAATTATGATTCTGCAAATTTTGCAGAAAAATGGTCATCAACCAATTGTTTTGCTGGGCGGAGGAACTACAAAAATTGGAGATCCTTCTGGAAAAGACGAAGCTAGAAAGTTTTTAGATGAAGCAGGAATTGCCGAAAATTTGGCAGGAATTGAAGAAACTTTAAAGAAGTTCGATTTGAGCGCCAAAGATTCAAGCTTGCCAGCTTTTAAATTTGTTAATAACGACGATTGGCTTTCTGGATTAAAATATATCGATTTCCTGCGCGATGTTGGTAAGCATTTTTCAGTCAATAAAATGTTAACCTTTGATTCTGTAAAAACTCGCCTTGATCGCAGCCAACCACTTAGTTTTTTAGAATTCAATTACATGATTTTGCAAGCTTATGATTTCTATGAATTAAATAAAAATCATGGTTGCACTTTGCAAATTGGCGGATCTGATCAATGGGGAAACATTGTTAGTGGTGTTGATTTGGCCAGAAGAATTACTGCGGAGAAAAACAAAGTTGTTGAAGTTTTTGGATTAACAACTCCACTTTTGACTACTTCCGATGGTAAAAAAATGGGAAAAACGGCAGATGGAGCGGTTTGGTTGGATTCCAAAATGCTTGCTCCTTTTGATTATTTCCAGTTTTTTAGAAATGTTGACGATTCCGACGTGGAAAGATTTTTGAAGTTATTTACTCATTTCTCGGAAGAGGAAATTGTTAATATTAAAAAAGAAGAAATTAATCGCCAAAAAGAAATTCTAGCTTTTGAAGTGACAAAACTTTGCCACAAAGAGCAGGCGGCAAATGAAGCTTTTGCACAAGCAAAAGCAATGTTTAGTACTAAAGTTGATGTTGATTCTTTGCCAATTATTAAAATTGTTTTTGGCGATGAAGAAAAGGAAAATGGTAAAAAACTAATTGAAATTCTGCGCGAAGCTGGGCTTTGTGAATCTGGCGGCGAGGCCAAAAGATTGATTAAAGGCGGCGGAGTGAAAATTGATGATGAGAAGATCGATGAGAATTTTGTAGTTCAATTTGATCAGGAAAAACCATTTTTTAAATTAGCGCTTGGTAAGAAGAAATTATTTAAAATTGTTGTGAGTAGGTAGTTAAGTTTGGATTGCCGCGTCACTGCGCTCCTCGCAATGACGACGTTTTTGTTTTTGCTCACATTTTTCATCACCGTCACCCGCGAGGAGCGCAGCGACGCGGCAATCTATACCTAATTAATAAATGAATAAAACTCCAATAATCCTTCAAAATCGCGCAATAATCAGTGTTTCAGGTGAAGACCAAAAAACTTTCCTGCAAGGCTTAATCACCAACGACATTAACAAAGTGTCAGAAAATCAAGCGATTTATGCTTTTATGCTTAGTCCACAAGGTCGTTTTCTTTATGATTTTTTTATAATTCAAAAAGACGATGAATTGCTACTTGATTGCTCGCGAGAAAGAATTGATGAAATTGTTAAAAAACTTTCCTTCTTTAAATTCAGATCGAAAGTTGAAATTAAAAAAGCAGAAAATTTTCTGGTAGAAGTTGGTTTGAATAAAGAAGATTTTGTCGATCAAAATATTATTTTTGCCGACCCAAGATCTGAAGAAATGGGATATCGCTCTTTTGTTAATGATTCTGTCAATTCCTCAGATAATTGCGACGAATATAATTTTCGTCGCATCAATTTGAAACTTTCTGACGATTCAGATTTAACTTTCGATAAATCTTTCCCTCTCGAATTTGGTTTTGATAATTTTGGCGCCGTAGATTACAAAAAAGGTTGCTATGTTGGCCAAGAAACAACTGCCCGAATGCATTACAAAGGAACTATTCGCAAAAAAATATTTTTGGTGAGCATTGATTTCAAGGAAATCGAAAAAGGAACCGAAATTAGATTTGGAGAAAAGAAAGTTGGCGAGGTTTTATCTTCAATTTTGCATAAAAATCAATTATTTTCCCTAATTCTAATTAAAAATCTTGATAACGAAGGTAAAGAAATTAAGTTTAGCGAGTTAAAAACTCCATCAGATCAAATCATTAAAATAATCAACTAGTAATTCGTCGCTAGTAACTAGTAATTATTAAGTAAATAATGCAGCTTTACCTTCCAATAGCGGAAATTCCCATCAATATTTTTCTCATTCTAGGGCTGGGTCTTTTGACTGGTTTTTTGGCTGGAATGTTTGGAATTGGCGGCGGTTTTTTGTCGACTCCACTTTTAATTTTTAATGGAATTCCACCAGCAATTGCGGTTTCGACTTCTGCCAATCAAATTATGGCATCTTCAGTTTCGGGGGTTTTGGCGCATTTGAGGCGGGCAAATGTCGACATAAAAATGGGTATGATGCTGTTATTTGGCGGCTTATTTGGCTCGTCTTTAGGGGTCTGGATTTTTAGAATTCTACAAAAAACTGGGCAAATAGATATTGCTGTTGCCTTGTTTTATGTGGTATTTTTAGGTTCAATTGGAGTGATGATGCTAATTGAAAGTACTAAAATCATTTTAGAAAGAAAATATAATATTATTTGGCAAAATAAAAGAAGCTCTAAACGCACCACTCTTCTGGTTCGTAAAATGCAAAAACTACCCTACAAAACTTACTTTGCAAAATCCGACATTACTGTAAGCGCGATAGTGCCAATTGTTATTGGTTTTTTTGTGGGAATTTTAGTGGCAATTATGGGTATTGGTGGCGGATTTATTATGATTCCAGCAATGGTTTATGTTCTAAGAATGCCATCTTCGGTTGTGGTTGGAACAGCTCTTTTTCAAACTATTTTCATCGCCGGTAACACCACTTTCTTGCAGTCAATTACTAGTCATAATGTCGATATTGTTTTAGCTTTTGTAATGATCATAAGCTCAGTTATTGGCGCTCAAATTGGCAGTAAAGTTGCTTATAAAGTTGATACTGAAAGTTTGCGTTCGGTGCTAGCGATAATCATTTTAGCGATTTGCGTTAAAATGTTTTTAAACCTCTTTGCTAATCCGACAACTCTTTTCACTGTGGAGGCTTTGAGATGAAAAAGATTCTGATAATTTTAACTTTATTATTAATTTCCACTCCAAATCTATCTTTTGCGCGCCCGATTATTTCAGGAATTTCAACTAATGAAATTAATATCGACACTAAATTTACTGGAGCAGAAGTTTTGCTATTTGGTGCCAAAGGCGATGCAGGAGATATTATTATTACTATTAGAGGATCAAAAAAGGATTATAACGTGAGCAAGAAGGGCAAATTTTGGGGAGTTTGGTACAACAAAGATCGCCTCAAATTTAAAGACGTCTATAATTACTATTCCTTCTTTTCCAGCAATAAAGATATATTACTTAATGAAGATTTGGCATCTAGATTAGAAATTGGTCAAGACAAAATAAATTTTCATGTCAGTAAAAATGAGAATCCCGTTTTGGAAGAGGAATTTAAAGTTGAATTTGTAGATAAGCTTAAGAGTAGAAATCTTTATTTATCTCACCCAAACTCTATTGAATTTTTAGATGAATCCCTATTTAAGGTCATGCTAAAATTTCCTAAAAATATTTCTCAGGGAATTTACATTGTCGATATTTATTTGGTGAATGACGATAATTTAGTCGCTTTCCAATCAATCCCTATTTATGTCTATCAATCTGGTCTCAGCGCCGAAATTAATCAATTTGCCTATAATAATTCGATTTTATATGGAATTTCTGCAGTTTTGTTGGCGGTAATCGCTGGTTTCTTTGCTAACTTCATTTTTACTAAACTATTTAATCGCTAAATCATATGAATCCAACCATTCTTGTTTGTGTTGATACAACTAACAATTCTGAAGGCACTCTGCTCTACGCTTGTCATATTGCCAAAAAATCAGATTTTACAGTACAAATTCTAGTGGTTATTGAATCGGCGAAAAGTCTGCTTTTCGTTTCTAAAGAAATTGGCAAGAATCGCAGATTAGATGTTGAAAAGAAATTGGAAAAGTTGCTTGCCAATATTCAAGAAAAAACAGGAATTATTCCTTCTATTTCAGTTCGTGAAGGTGAAGTTGTGAGGGAAATTATTGCTGAAATTAAAGATAATTCAAATTGTGTAATGATGGTTTTCGGCAAGTCCTACAATGCTCATAGCGATAATAAAGTTTTGCCGAAATTATCTGCTCAAATAGGTGATAAAATTAAGGTTCCGGTTCTGATTGTTCCTGATAATTTGGGAGACGATTATATTAAAAAATTATTTTAATATAATTGGATCAGAATTTAGATTTTAAAATTATAGATTTTTATGATTTTGCGGCCAAATTATTTCTCATTCGTGTCTCATTAAAATTCAGGTGCCAAAAACAACTCCCTTTGTTGGCCTGGGTTTGTAACCCTGACTGTCAACACAGTTCACTGAGTAATTTAAAACTTCTCCCAGAATTCGGTCCAATAAACCTCCCTTGAGGGAGGGTTATTGGACCGAGTTTTGATGAAATTAAAAAATTACTAAGTGAATTATATTACCCTGACCTTTTGTGTGCTAAAATTAGTAGCAAAATAGTCACCTAAAGTGCCAATTTCTTTGATTATTAACAAACAAAAGTCGCAGTTAAAAGATACGACTAGTACAAAGAACGGCTAAACAAAATACTGTAAGCAAGCAAATTTAGTGTGGAAATAGTCTACTATTTGTCGCCATTGGCTATCTTCCGCTGTACATATTGCGATATTTGACTAAAATTACCATTCTTCTGAATATCTCCAGACTTGCCGTTAAAATTGATTGAAATATTAATTGGAACTGTTTCTTGTCTAGTTCCAGAAAGGAATATGAAATTAGCATTTCCGTCAATATTTTCTTCGCTAACATCGAAACCTCCAGAAATCACGCCATTAATTCCAATGCTGCTAGTTTTAATGCTAAATTGGTTTTGATTACTAGATCCTCTTTTAATTACAAAAGCTCCTGAAACATCACCCATAACGCTAGTATTGCTTGGGTTGTATAAAATTAATTCAGGATTTGAAATTTCTTTTAAATATTTTCTATATCTAGCGGTTTTTAGAGCCAAATCATATATTCCAAAACCTTTAACATTGATATTAGCGCCAATAAATTGACCACTTGCATCTAGGCTTTTAAAGAAATCGGTCTTATTACGGGCATTAGAAGTTAAGATTGCTGAGATGTTAGAAATACCACTAATATTATCAATTCCCATCAAGTCTGATAAAATATTACCAGAGTCAATTCCAACCAATTTTAAGCTACCATTAATTGTTTTATCTTCTCTAAAAATTATTGATCCCTTATATTTATTTTCGCCGCCATAGGTTTTAAAATTAAAATTATCAAAATCCATTACGCCTTCTGACAATCTTCCAGAAATTTTGACATCGTTTAAAATCCAAGATTCAAGTAATAGGTTTTTCAGTTCAAAATTAATTTCACCACTAAATTCATCTGCCGCTGGCAGTGCAAAAAACTGGTCGGCAAGATTTTGATTTCGACTATATTCAAAATTATCCGACATAAGATTAATGTTTATGGTTGGGTTTTGTCTAATATCAACTTCAAAATAACCTTTTAAATCAAGTTTTGGAGATAGAAAATTAAGGTCAGAGAATTTCAAATAACCCTTTTTAGAGCTAATATTTAAACTAGAATCATTAAATTCATTGCCATTAAAAATCAATTTCTCAAATGAAAGAGAGATATCGCGATTGAAATTAATTGAATTGATCCACAAAAATTTTCTAAATAGAGAGTCTTTTGATAAATATTGATCGATGCGATTTCCCAAAAAATATTCTTCATAATCCAAGTAATTAACTTTTAAATCAGACAAGGAATTTCTCACATCTCCAGAATCATCGATTTTCAAATTTCCCGAAACGATGTTTTTACCGTTATTTATTACTAAATTAAGGTCGTTAAAAACATTAAAACTTGGTAAAATTAAAAGATCGGAAGTGAAGCTGTAATCACCTAAAATATTAGAATTCATATCTTCGGAATCAACTCCGAGCCAAGATAGTGATTTTTGCAAATTATCTCCAACAGCTTGAATTTCTCCAATAAATTTAGGCATATTGTTTTCTTTGACTAGAGATCCTTTAATATTAAGAATTCCGCCTTCAATATCTGCACTCAAATTTTCCAATTCAAAATTATCATTTTTGGTGGCAAATTTGAGTTTAATATTTTCTATGTTGCCACCATAATATTTGGCCAGTTTTATTTTTATCTGAGCGCCAAAATCAAAATTTTCAAATATTGGATTGGAAATATTTTCCAAATTTTTCTCAATCAAAAGGTGAGTTCTATTTTTGTCGATAATTTGATTAGGAGCGGTCGCTAGAAATTCTTGAACAATCCTATTTTCAACATCAAGAGTTTTTGATTTATTATTCAAAGCCCCAGAAAACCAAACACTATCAATATCGATATTTTTAAAATCTATTTGGGCCAGAATTCGAGATTTTTTCTCTGTAAAATTTGCGCTAATTTTTCCTTCGCCACTCATTAATTCGGAGTCGATTAGAATATTATTTATAGAAATTTCTCCTGATTTATTCTCAAGATCTGCTTTAATTTCGATGGGTTTAGTAAAATTTACTTTGCGATAGAGTAGATCGCTTTTGGAAATATATTTTCCAATCAAAGCTTTGAGATCAAGAACTTTGGCCGACATTTTACCGGTAAAATTGGATGCTGCCAAATTATAAATATTGGAATCGATAAATTTTCCACTAATAGATAAATCTAGAATTGAAGATTGAATCCTTAGAGAAGATTCGTCCTTGTTTTTAGCATCCACAATAAGCACAAAACTGGTGGGTTCTTCATTGGAAACAAAAACTCCTTCAACATTAAAAATATGTTCTTTAGGATTATTTTCTAACGAGAAGTTGATTTTATTGAAATCAAGAGAGCTTTTGTTTTCGGCGTTGGTTCTAAAAAAGCTACCATTTTTGAATTCTATTTTTTTAATATTTTCAAAATCAAAACTTTGATTTTGATCAGAGATATCCTGATTATTTTTAAGGTCTAAATTTTCTGCGTCAGTGGCAATTTTATCTTGATATCTGCTCTTAACGGACATTCCGTTTATTGATAGCTTGGCAATTTTCACGTTTTCTCCAAATAAAGAGAAAAAACTTGGGCGGATGCTTAATATTTTAATATCAACATCGCTCACATAGTTTTTGTCTATTACGAGTTGATAGATCGTAATATCATTTAAAGTGATTTTTGGCAAAGGTAGGAATGAAACCTTAGTTTTGCCTTTAACAATGAAATTGGCTCCTAATTTTCGAGTAATTTTCTGCTCTATCTCTAGTTTTAAAGAATTTTTGTCAATTGCCCAAGGCAGTGCAACCAATAGAATAAGAAATAGTGATAAAATTACTGCAATAGTAATTTTGAGAGTTTTTGTAAATTCAGGCATTATTTTATGTTGCTAAATTGATGAATGATTAATTTGGTTAACTTAGAGCTATTCATATCAAATCTGCCAAAAGATACTAGGAATAAACAAATTATTAAAAATATTATGGAAGCGTTAACTATATAATCTCGACCAGGGTTTAGGTCGGATTCAAGGTTAATTAAGCGATGCTTTGATTTTTTATTGCTGCTCCCCTTAATATTATTCAATAATTCTTTGGTAAAATCTTTATCAATTTTTAGCAATTCGCAATAGCTTTTAACAAAACCTTCTAGATATAAATTTTTGTTTATCGATTTAATAGAATTCTGCTCCAGAAAAATGATGTCGCTTTCTTTAATTTTTAAAACCTCGCCAACTTCTTTGGTGGTCATTTCTAAATCCTCTCTACGGCGTTTGAATTCATCGCCAATATTTATCAACATTTTGCAGCAAGTTTGGTTAAATTGTTGGCAGCTTCCATATTAGCAAATTCAAAAGAATGTGCAGACATTTTTTGTAGAATTGATGGGTTATCAATTAATTTTTCCAAAGTTGTGGTAACTTTAGAAATAGTAAAATCTTGCTCTTTAATCACAATTGCCGCTCCAGATTTCTCTGCTGCAAAGGCATTTTTTTCTTGATGATTGTCTGCAGATAGGGCAAATGGAATGAGAATCATGGGTTTTTTTGCCGCAGTAAATTCGGCGATTGAGGAAGATCCTGATCTGGAAATAATTAGGTGCGATTTGGAAATTTCTTCTGCCATATTTTCAAAAAAACCACTAACTCTAACCGAAATTCCGAGAGATTTATATTGCTCAAAGGTTTTTGGAGCTAAATTTTCTCGGCATTGTTGAGTAATTAATAAGTTGTTCTTTAATTCGTCTCGTAAATTAAAAAATGCCCTAGGGAGAATTTCGCTGAATATTTTTGCTCCTCCAGAACCTCCAATTACTAAAATATTAAATCTATTATCATCGGCATCTTTTTTGATCAAGTTAGGAGAAAATTCCCAATTTTCTAAGAAAGACTTAGATTCCCCCGCTAGATTATGTGGCGATAATCCTTCATCTAAATCGTTATCATAATCTTCACCTAAATCATAATTTGAGGAAAAATTTTCTATCTCCATAAGGATTTTTTCAGATCTTTTTTTATAGTCAAATGAAGGGATAAAAGAAGATTTCTTTTTATCGAACTGCGAAGCAAGAAGTACGTCATATCCTAAATTATCCACTATTTTAGCTTCTGGTCTCGGGATTGGAAGTTGATATTCTAATTCTCCGAGTGCGGCTATTTCTTGGCGAATTGGATTGCCTACAAAAATCGTTTTTGATTCTAATTCGGCCTTAATTCCATCAGTTTTGTGGTAGGATAGGGCGATTTTTGTCGCAAATTTGGCAAAAATACGATTAACCTTTCCCAGATGGGCATTTTGTTCGTGTAAAATAATTTCTTTGCGCAAAATTATTGCAGAAATTAGCGTTGGAAAAGTGGCATATCCTCCAAAAGCAACCACAGTTTCAGGGCGATATTTGAGTATGAAAAATAGTGATTGAAAAATTCCGATAGAAATTTTAAATCCAGCCTTAATTAAACTGAAGGGCGACATAATAATTTTGGATGAGGAAATAATTTGGCATCCAAACAAACTTTCGGCTTTATGATATTTGCGATAATTTTTATCACCAAAAACCACTATTTTAAAACCTTGTTTGCCGAGTTCTTTGGCAATTGCCTGCGCTGGGAAAATATGACCGCCAGTGCCGCCTGTGGCAAGAATGATTGTTTTGGTCATTTACATTTTGAATTGATGTTTCGTAAGGAGACATTAAAGGCAGATAGACTACAAAAACCATCTTATCATTCAAGAGTTGTTGACAATTTGTGGTCAAACACTAAAACAGGGTCCTTTTTTATTACCCAATTTTATTAAAATAGAATGAAACATTTCATCGATCTGAATCAAATTGAAGCCAGTGAACTGCATAAAATTGTAGCTCTAGCTAAAAAGATTAAGACTAAAAGCTACCAAGAAACCAAAAATTTGCTTGAAGGCAAAAATCTAGCGATGATTTTCGAAAAACCATCCACCAGAACCAGAGTTTCATTTGAAGTGGCCATTAATCAACTTGGCGGCAATGCAATTGTGATGAATGCGGGCGATATGCAGCTTGGAAAAGGCGAAACTATTGCCGATACTGCTCGCGTTTTGTCGCGTTTTGTTGATGCTGTGATGATTCGCTGCAACGAGCATAGCAAGCTTTTAGAAATGTCGGAAAATTCTAGTAAACCCGTCATTAATGCCCTGACGGATTTTAGCCACCCTTGCCAAATTATGGCTTCAATTTTAACTATCGAAGAACATTTGGGAGATATTTCCGGCAAAACCCTAACTTGGTTTGGCGACGCGAATAATGTTTTAAATTCCTACATCCATTCCGCTGTAGCTTTTAACTATACTTTAAATATTGCTATTCCTAGCCAGCTAGATTTTTGCAATGAAGAAATCGCTCTTGCTCGGAAAAATGGCGCTCGGATTAACGTTTTTGAAAACGCCAAATCTGCCTCTAAAAATGCCGATGTTTTAATCGCCGATACTTGGGTTTCAATGGGTCAGGGCGCAGAAAAAGATCAGGAAGCCAAGGCGAATAAATTAAAATTATTAATGCCTTTTCAAGTTAATGAAGAATTAATGAATTTGGCAAATCCTCATGCCATCTTTACTCATTGCCTGCCAGCATATCGTGGTTACGAAGTTTCCGCGCAAGTGATTGATGGAGAAAAATCCGTAGTCTTCGACGAAGCCGAAAACCGCCTTCACATTCAAAAGGCAATTTTGCTTTGGCTTCTTGAGGAAAATTAAATTTTAAGAATTAGTTAATTAATTAGACATAAAAACCGCCATCTTTTCCAAGATGGCGGTTTTTTTAATAATTTTAGGAAGCTCTTAACTTTAAAGATCCTCCTAATTCTAAATAAATAATGTTCTATTAATTTCCTCTAAAGATAG
>JBLHNE010000011.1:0-15931 GCA_047619265.1 Rickettsiales bacterium
TGAAATTTTGATTGCCAACTTACTGGCATTTTTAATGATGAAAGTGAGAGGTTTGTAGAAACGTAGATCTTCCGCCTGATTTTCAAGGCCAATATCTCGATGTTCTAGCTCTTCTAGCCTAAATTGTTCGATTTTTTCTTTTATTTCTTGGTCGCAATCTAAATTTTGCAATTGTTCTTGGTAATGCTCGTCTATCACCTCTTCAACCGCAACTGTGCAAGCCATTGCTGCTTTTTTGCCCATTAATGCAGTTGTTACTCCAAGCGCCAGTCCGGCAGCTTTCCAAAATGGCTGCATTAAAGTTGGACGAACTTTTTCGTCGATAATTTTTTGATTAAAATAATTGAAATGAACATCTTCCTGCTCTTTCATGTGTTTGATTAAATCGACAGTTTCTTGATCTTTTTTTAATTTAAAAACCGTTAATTGCCCTTGGTAAATTTGTTTAGCGCCATATTCTCCAGCGTGATTAACCCGAAGAGCTTGGTGAAGTTTTTCTGATTTATTTGCTGTGTGATTGGAGTTTTTTTGCGTCATTTATTTTTTGTGTAAATTAAAAAAGTTATTCAACTTTAAAACATATTGTTGATTTTTAAAGTAATTAATTTATTTTCCTTGCTGATTTTGTTTACGCCAACCAAAATATCTATTAAATCCTTTGCCGGATTAGCTCAGGGGTAGAGCTACTGTCTTGTAAACAGTGGGTCGGGAGTTCGAATCTCTCATCCGGCACCATCATTTCTAAATCTGCAGACCTTTTATCATTTTTCATCTTTTCCCAAAAGGGACGCTGGCGGGACAATAAATTTCAACAAACCACAATTAATCACATCAAAACCATCTATTATTTCATTTTTAAAGCAAGGAGAAATAGGGAGAGAATAGCTAGGTTTTTTTAGCAAGAAATAAATTTTATTGCCCCTTAACTGTCCCATTTGATAAATAATTAATTATTAAACCCTTTATTTATAAGGCTTAAAACTACTTTATTATGCTGTTTATTAGTCAGTTGTTGTCTTTTATTTTCTTCTATTATTAGTTTTTCGCCATCAATAAATTTTCCCTCAAAACAGAAAATGGCAACAATAGAAAAACGCACCACTCTTGATAATCAAACCTCTTATCGCGTTAAAATCAGACTCAAAGGCTATCCCACTCAAACTGCCACATTTGAAAGATTAACCGATGCCAAAAAATGGATTGCCAGCACAGAATCAGCAATTCGCGAAGGTAGGCATTTTAAAACCAGCGAATCCAAAAAAGAAACCTCAGAGAATTAATCGACCGCTACATAAAAGAAATTTTACCAAACAAACCAAAAAGCAAGAATGACCAACAAACCCAACTTAATTGGTGGAAAAGCAAAATTGGTGATTATTGCCTTGCCAATTTAACCCCTGCCCTGCTTGTTGAATATCGCAGCAAATTATTATCTGAACCAAGCACAAGAAAAAAAATCCGCACCAATTCAACCGCCAATCGCTATTGCTCTTCAATTTCTCACTGCTTCACAATTGCCGTTAAAGAATGGGAATGGATGCAGGAAAACCCAATGAGCAAAATCTCTAAATTAAAAGAGCCAAGAGGAAGAACAAGGTTTTTGGATGATGAGGAAAGAGCCAGATTTTTAACAGTTTGCAAAGCAAGTCAAAGCCCTTTTCTCTATGTGCTGGTTGTTTTGGCACTTAGCACGGCGGCAAGAAAAGATGAGATTTTAAGCCTTAGATGGAAAGATGTTGATTTACAAAGAGGATTAATATTTTTGCACGATACCAAAAACGGCGACAAACGCTCATTGCCGCTGAAAGGAATTGCTCAATATTTAATGAAAACTCACTTTAAAAACAAAAAAGAAAACACCGATTTAGTTTTTCCCGCCAAGAATTTAAAAGAACCAATTGATATTAGAGCCCCATTTGAAACCGCGCTGAAAAAAGCCGAGATTGAAGATTTTAAATGGCACGATTTGCGCCACTCCGCCGCTTCATATTTGGCAATGAATGGCGCAAGTTTGGCAGAAATTTCCGCCCTGCTCGGGCATAAAACCCTCTCAGCAGAAAAGAAATAAATTATTTCGCTTTAATTCTTACTTAAATTTGTTAGAAAAATAAGAAATTCTAGCAATTGCTATAGGACATTGGTGGGACAATTAGCCATAAATTATGGCAAAAAACCAGATTAACCAGCAACAACAAAGCTGTGAAGCCTTGATTTTATTGTTGCCATTGATTTTTATTAATTGTGTATTTTTGTAAAAATCAGACTTGTAAGACTGGCGCCAAAGGCATGTGTCTTTTGCAAAAGAGTTTAAAGGTATTGTGAGTGGTGGTATTAATAGTATTTTGATAAGAAATTTTTTCATCAACAATCCCTAGATTTAATAACTAAACAACTGGCAAATCTCAACCTTCAAAGCTTTGGCAATTTTTTCGATATTGACAATAGTGATATTTTTCTCCACTCAATACCAATGTAAGTTCTGTGTAATCCTCATTCAAAAGCAATTATCTTGCTAATAACCGATGGCCGTTCTTAGTTTACGAATTTTTTTGCCGAATTCTTTTTGTGTTGATTTATGAGTGTTTGGCATAAATGACTTTCCAACATTGTGCGCTCTATAATTCTACATTCTACGAATAGCATTTCTGGGTAAATAGATACAGTTTTTTACATATTTTCAATTCCTAAATTTTACACATTAATACCATTAACCAATGAAACGGTTTTTAATAATTTTTACTTTAGCTGTTGCGGTTATGATGGGATTGATAGCAATTACTTTTTGACTGTTTATTTAGTTTGGGGATAGTTTTATTTATTGTCTTCTGTCAATGATTTTTAGAGTTTTTGAATTATCTTTTTTGGGGTTTGTGATGATTATTTCGTTTAAGTAAAAATAAACATTCACAAATAATTTGAAAGAGAGGTTTAACTAGGTGGCTTTTTGGATCCAGCACTACGGACTGCTTCCTTGGCTTTCGATGCTAAGGAATTAACTGCAGGACCTCCAGCCTTAACGGCTGCACCAGCTCCACGTTTTTGAGCAAATGCAGCAACTCCAGCCACTTTTTTGGCAAGACCTAGTGAATCTGGCATTCCACCAGAAGGAGTTGAATCAACACCCATTAAATTGCCAGCCATAGCTGGAATTTTATCGATGAAGGCGGCTAAAATGTAAACAACTAGCACCGCTTTAAGCATAGATAAAATTTTCTGTCTGCCATTTTCAGTAAAGAAATCACCCAGAATTGTTAAAGTGATTCCGAATGGGGCAAGAACAGGATTTGATTTAAAGCTATCATTACTCAAATTCATCATACAAATAATGCTATCTGATTTTGGATCTAGAACCTCAGCACCATTTGCTTCGTCGCAAATATTTGCATCATACAAGGACTCATTGCCATTGATGTCTACGCATATTTTATCGCAAACTATTTCTTTTTGAGGAGAGGTTCCTGTGAAAGTTGCGCTTCCAGTTACTAATGTTTCAAAAATAGTTATAAAAATTCCTATGTAGGCAAAAAGTATTATTGGCTGAATAGAATAGCCGATTAAACTGTTTAACCACCTATTAAACACTGCTTTAGTTTTTTCAAATAGAATACATACGATCGTTATTGGGGAAATGTAGACTAATAGAAGAATTAGAAAAGCAGAGACTAGAAAGACATGCAAGATTCTAATGGCAGCAACAATCATGATTATTCCAAATGCCGCCGTTAAAACAGCAAAGAAAATACCAATCCCTCCTACAGCAGGACTAATTAACGCAGGAATTATTAATAAAACAATAGACGCAACAGTTGCGGAAGGCCCAAGACCAAGATATCTGGCAATTTTACAATCAAAAGTGTCAAAAATAGCTAAATATTGCTTACCATCAGGATATTTAACTCTATATTCACTGGTTCCGTCTGAGAAGCTAATTTTACCGAACTGACAACCATCTTGATGTTTGACGTCTGAACTGGTGCTAATATTCATTACCGTAGTCGATAATGTTGATGAAGCGTTGTAAACACCATCGAAGAAGAAGGTTTGCCAAGCACTTCCTGTAGCAAAAAATAGCACTAAACCAATTTTTGCCACGTAAATTACCAAATCTTTTCTCTTGGTAACTTCGCCGGTTAGTAAGATTTTAAATCCTTGAAGCATTATTGAAATTGACAAAACAATTTTAATCAAATCTTTAACATATTCCTGTATTTTGTAAAAAAGTGGCTCTTTTGAAACCAGATTACCTTCCTTATATTTGTAGGAATTGGTAAAGCAAACGCCTTCTTTATTAGGAAATTCACCAAAAGTAGAACATTTACTATGTCCTGCTATGTTGTAAAAAACATTTTCTAATGTTTCCCTAACGCATTGAGCTATTGGAGCAGTAAAATGTTTTTGGGCGCCAATGACACTTATTGATCCAGAGGCGTCTCCATAGGCATATTCATTTTTGGAATCTCCAACAAAATTAAGGCAAGCCTTAGAAAAATAAGGAGAGGTGATGTCGGATTCGTATGTGAAGTTATTTCCGCTGACAACAACGCAATGATTAAGATATTGGCAATAGTTTCTGCATCGATTGGCTTTATTTTCATCGATATCGCAATTGGATTTTCTAATTTCACTTTTTGTTCCACAATCACCTTTTTCAATATCTTCAGTACTGATTGGTTGAAATATTTTATTGGCATCTATTTGCCCATCTTTGAAATAATCGCAAGTTGTAGTTCCTCCGCCAAGATTAAAATCGTAAGGGCAGAAACTTCTGGTACTGGCGCAGATCAATCTTTTATTGTCTCTATAACTAGCCTGGTATGAAACATTGGTTGCAATGTTGCCATCATCAGATCCAATCGTGCAATTAGTACCTGCCTCGCAAAATTTATGTTTAGTAACCACATTTCCAGCTGGGCAAATACTAAGAAATCCGCCAAGGTTACAGAATTTACGTTCAATACAGGTATTGGTATTAGATTTTGTAACACAGCATTGGTAGGCTTTTTTATAATCTTCAATCCTGTCAGAGCTAAGGGGGCCGCCTGTCGTAGAGAAGGGGTCATTCGGGTTGATTCTGTGATTAAACCTCTCGCAATGATACCTTCCTGGGTCTGTGCCTCGCAAATAATATCTTTGAGCTGGATAAGAATTGCCTGAAGTTGAAGTTCCTGCAACAAGTTCTCCCGGTAGAGCGTTTCTAGTTACATCAGCGCAAGGATTATCACTAACATCTTCCCTCTCAACTCCGCCGTAATACCATTCGCGATATTTTCTTTTGTTAACAGAGCAAACACTTTGGTCATTGTCTAAATATTCAATTGTTAGATTTTTTACACAACTAGAATCTCCTGACCAAGTTTGAACAAAATCATCAACTATCTTTCTTCTATTGTCGTTAGTTCTGGTCATTTTTACACTATTCCAACTCACCCAATCATTATCAACACCACCTCCGCAAAGAGAGCTATTTTCGTAGACCTCTTGCCCTAAGCTATGTTGAATTTTCATCGCAAGCACAAAAGATCTGAATTCAGTATTGGCAATAGTCCAAGCTGCCAAGCAAGCAGGCTTAGATATTTTAAAACTAGCTTTAAAAAGATCTGAAATATCCAAAGGAGTTGGATACCAGATAAATCTTCTTTTACTGGTTCCACAAATAACGTTCATTAACGGAATAGTAACTTTAACTGCGGCGTATAGAGGAAGAACAGTTGCTAAACAATAAGGATTGCTTTGATCAAAAGAATAATCTTCTCCTCCGTCAATAGGGCTGTAAATTAAACCTTCTGGCCTTGGTAATTCTGTTCCAATAGGAGCAGCAGCCCCTCCAAGTGGAGTACATGTTCTGAGGCGATCTTTAGCAGCATCTGCTGTGGATAAAAAAATGCCAAAAAGCAATATGGAAGCCAAAGAAATAATTTTAAAACCGCCAAGCAGATTTAGATTGTGGCTTTGCCTACAGAGAATTCTTGAAATATGTGTATTAAGAATTTTGTAAATCATTAAGATGATCTTTCATAAAATAGTTCTAGCCAATCAGCCGGATCTTCTCCAACCTCTGCTACAATTTCGTCTAAAATTGCAATAGTTTCTACTTTTCCAGATAAAACTCTAATTGCTTCATCCATTCCGCTCAAGTCAATTCTGGCCACAACTCCGTCATTATCTTGTTTAAGCAAGAAAAATCGACTGGAAGGCTCGGTGGTTTTAACCAGCTGGAATTCTCTCTCACTAAGCATAAAGACCTTCTGGTAAACATCTGTTGCTCTAAGGTTCGGCAAGAAAACTTGGGTGGCAGTTTGTTGAACCAAAGTATCTGATATTCGACTTTTTGCCGCATCTTCAACCGATTGAGTAGCAAAAATTACACAAGCGTTAAGTTTTCTTAAAGTTTTGAGCCAATCTTTAATTTTAGGAGCAAAAATTGGATTATCGATTAGCGCCCATGCTTCGTCCAGAACAATCATGGTTGGGCTGCCATCTAACGATTTTTGAATACGATGAAACAAATACAGTAAAACTGGTCCAAGAGCATATCTGTCTTGCAAAACAACACCCATTTCAAAACCAAAAATTCTATTAGAACCAAAGTCAATTTCATCTTCGTCATTGTCAAAAAGCTTAGCGTGAGACCCAATTGTGTGCCACATTGCCAGCTTTCCAGAAAGAGTTCCGGGGCCGCCAATACCCATAAAAGCAGCAATGTTTGAAAGTCTTCTTTGTTCGGGAGGAAGTTTGTAGTTTCCGTTAACCGCCTCGTTTAATTTTTCCAATTCCTCAGGGGTTAATTTGTCTTCGTCGACAGTGACCAAAGACCTTAAAAATTCCACCAAAAAGGATCTGTTAACAGGAGTATCTTCTAATGCGAAAGGGTTAAAACCAGATCTTTTTGAAACATCTGGAGTGATGTAAGTTCCATTAATTGCCCTAATAAAAATTTCTGCACCGCGATCTTTATCGAAGAAAAATAGCCGGCCCATGAATTTTTGAGATTGCGCGCAAAGGAAATTAAGAAGAATAGTTTTACCAGAACCTGTTGGTCCAATCACCATTGTGTGACCAACGTCTCTGACATGAAAACTGAAGAAAAAAGGAGTTCCTGAAACAGTGTTAAAAACTGTTACCGCATTTCCCCAATGATTGCCTTGCCTATTTCCAGATGGGTAATTGTGAAAAGAAGCAAAACTGGCAATGTTTAATGTGTTAACAGTTGATTTTCTAACTGCAAAATCAGCATTTCCGGGAATTTGCGCCCAATATGCAGGTTCTAAATTCATTTTCTCGCGAACCGCAGAAATACCAACATTAGACATTTCAACAATTGCCATTGAAAGCGCGCTTTCTAAAGATTTTAAACTATTTTCAATACACAGAATCGTGCAATGATGTTTGCCAAAAGCAAATTCTCCGCTCATCGCAGAGTCAAGGGCCTGATCAATTTCACCAATTTGAGAAACCGCCACATCTTCCGATTGGACCAATCTTCTTTGCTGCAATTGCATTGAAGAAATTGCAATCATTCGATCTACAAACGAAAAAGATTGACTCATAATCATTTCAAAAGGCAATTGCATAAATCCATCAAATATTCCCGCATGAGTCGAAGGGCGATATTCTTTAACAGAAACAATTCCAGCATATTTATTTCCCATTGGATGTCTGGCCTCAATTGATCTTGCGCCAAAAAACAAACGACTAATTGGTAAATAACGATCAAGATTCATTGTTGGCAAAGTCATTGGCTGACTAAAACCGCAATTAATAATTCTGCCAAAAAATTCCAGAAGCTCGCTAAAAATTCCATCTTCCGTTTCAGTGATTCCCAGTAATCTGGCGCCGTATGAAGAAAATCCATTTAAAATTCTGATAGTCATTTCATCAAGCTCGTCAAAAGCTTCGCGCATGTGATCTTCCCAAGCTAAACGATCTGCAGTATGTTGAATTTTTTGCAGCATTTGATGAATCTTAGCAATAGCTGCGGTGTCGTGACCGCGAATAATGGTTAGATAATGCTCGTTAATAAAGCTTTTGTCGTCGCTGTGTTTGGCGCGCCATTCTTTATTAACTCTTTCTGAAAAAACATCTGGCATTCTACCTTCTGGAAAGGCTTTTTCTTTTCTTCTAACGGTGTGGAAATAAAGCGAAAAATTACCAGAAGCCATTCCTTTAAGCAGGTTATTTCTGGCACTTTTTTTTAAATCTATCTCAATATCATCGGCAGTTTCGAAGGCAAAACCTTTAATTTTAATAACACGAATCAAGCTTTCGTCTTTACCAAGAAGAGTATCGGAAGTGTAGTGGCATTTGTAGGGAATGAAATTAGCCGTTCCCACCTCTGTTTTTCCAATTTTTTCTTTCGATGGCTTTGTGACTCTAAAACGCACTTTATTAATTATTTAATGATTAATGATATTTTACCTCTATTTAGAGGAAGTGAGTTGCTATTAGCAAATGCTTAGGGCTCGTAAAATTAAACCAATCATTGTTTATTAATGGTTAATTATCAATTCTAAATTATTGCGTAGATCTTTAAAAATTAAAGAGACTTTTAAATAAATCTAAGGAATCTTAATTTTGAATTCTGCTCGCGCGAACAAAATTAAAAAAGAACATAAAAGATCATAAGAACCTATATTTACAGAACTAATGTTGCAGATCAGGAGCTTGTTTTAATAAAATATTACCAGATCAAGAAATGACAGAAAAATTCTAGAGTTCAAATTGGGCGAAAAAAATACCTAACATTGATTTGATAAAACAAACTTTCCTTTTTTAATAAAATTTATTTGTTTAATATCCACCTCTAATTTTTTATCCTAAATTCTTCATCTAAAAATCCTTAAAAATGACTATTCACAAAACCGACATCGTCGTCATTGGCGCTGGTCCTGCTGGCCTATTTTCTGTTTTTGAAGCAGGAATGTTGAAAATGAAATGCCACGTAGTTGACACTCTCGATTTTATTGGCGGACAATGCGCTGCACTCTACCCAGAAAAACCAATCTACGACATTCCCGCCCATCCAAGCATTTTAGCTGGCGATTTGATCGCTAAACTTGAAGAGCAAATCAAACCTTTTGAAGCAACTTTCCATTTGGGTCAAAGAGTCGAAAAAGTTGAAAACTTGGAAGACAAAACACTACGCATTACAACTTCAAACAACATTGTAATTGAGACAAAAGCAATTCTGATTGCGGCTGGCTGCGGCGCTTTCGGGCACAATCGACCGCCACTAGCTAATATCGAAGAATATGAAAATAAATCAGTTTTTTATTTAGTTAAAAATCGTAGTCAATTTGCCGGAAAAAATGTTGCCATTGCTGGCGGTGGAGATTCTGCGGTTGATTGGGCAATTTCACTTTCCAGTGTTGCCAATAAAGTCTATGTAATTCACAGAAGAGACAAATTCCGCTGCGCCCCAGAAAGTGCAGAGCGTCTAAAACAATTGTCCAGCGAGGGCAAGGTTGAAATGGTAACCCCTTGTCAATTGGAAGGTTTGAAAGGTGAAAATGGCCAATTAGAAAAAGTTATTGTCAAAGATTTTTCTGGCAATGTCAGAGAGCTCGATGCCAATATTTTACTACCATTTTTTGGCCTTGCCATGGAACTTGGGCCGATTGCAAATTGGGGATTAAACTTAAATAAAAATCTCATTGAGGTTGATTTTACAACCATGAAAACTTCTGAAGATGGTATTTTCGCCATTGGCGATATTGCTCATTACCAAAATAAATTAAAACTAATTTTAAGCGGTTTTGCCGAAGCAGCCACAGCTTGCCACGCAATTTTTCCAATAGTTAAACCAGATGAAATTCTCCATTTTGAATATTCAACTTCTAAAGGCGTTTAGTAGGGGCGGATTGCATCCGCCCAAATTTCACCAACAAAAACAATGATGATTTTGCCAAAAAGGGCGAATGCAATAGGGCGAATTCAATTCGCCCCTACTAAATTACAATAAATATTATTTAAACCAAAAATAAACCCAAAATATGAAATACAACCCTAAGGTTCACCACCGTAGGTCGATTAGGTTAAAAAATTACGATTATTCACAAGATGGTGCATATTTTATTACGATTTGCTGTGAGGATAAAAAATGTTTGTTTGGAAAAATTGTTAATGGGGAAATGGTTTTAAATGAGTTTGGAAAGATTGCACATAATGAATGGATGAAAACGGTGGAGTTGCGAAAAAATATTGCATTAGATGTTTTTGTTGTAATGCCAAATCATATTCACGGAATAATTATTATTCGCACACCAGCAATTACAAATAATGGAATCGTAGGGGCGGATTGCATCCGCCCAAATTTCACCAACAAAAACAATGATGATTTTGCCAAAAAGGGCGAATGCAATTCGCCCCTACAAGGAACATCTCAAACAATTGGAGCTATTGTTCGAGGTTATAAATCGGCAGTTACTAAACGAATAAATTTTTCTAAATCAATCTGGCAACGAAACTACCACGAACACATAATTCGCAACGAAAATTCTTACCAATTAATCTCTGATTATATTTTAACCAATCCAGCCAAATGGCTAGAAGATAAACTTTATGCGCAATAGATTCACCAAAATAGACAAATAAAACCAAAAAACGCTGATCGAATTTTACAAAATCCGACTTTTTGTTTGTTAGGAGTTTTTGATTATGTGGGCAAATCCAAAATATCAGCCAATAAATGGTTAATTTTAATTTCTTAAATCATGACTGAAAATATGAATAATAATTTTGTTGGAAGGCAAATTGTTTTAGGAGTTGGAGCAAGTAGTGTTTATCCGCTTGGTGGTGAGTTGCTTGAGTTTATTGTTGGAACAGAAAAAGCAGAAGAAGGAAAAACTATAAAAGAAGGTCTTCTCCATTTTGCAGACAAAGAAAAATATTCTAAAAATATCAAGTTAATTGACAGCAAAAGAGGTGGCGAGATAGAAATGGAAAATGAGACAAAGCTATTTATCTGCAAATATTTGTATGGTTTTGGTTTTGATCCATTGAATATTAAGCGCATTGGAATGGATCACAGTATTTGGGCAAATCAAATTTTAAAAGAATATATCATCAAAGGTTTTGCGATGGATGATGAGAGATTGAAAGACCCAAGAAAGATTTTTGGCAAAGATTATTTTGATGAGCAACTTGCCAGAATTCGTGAAATTAGATCAAGCGAGCGCAGATTTTATCAAAAAATTACCGATATTTATTCAAGTTGCAGCATTGATTACGAAAAAGATTCCAAGGAAACTAAAGATTTTTTTGCTAATGTTCAAAATAAACTTCACTTTGCAATTACTGGCAAAACCGCTGCAGAAATAATCCACTAAAGAGTTGATGTTTCAAAGCCAAATATGGGTTTAACCAGTTGGAAAAATTCTCCAATGGGAAAAATTAGAAAAAGTGATGTTGCAACTGCTAAAAATTTCTTGAATGAAGATGAACTTGATAGTTTGAATCTTATTATTTCAATGTATCTTGATTATGCGTAATTGCAGGCAAAAAACCATCAAGCAATGACAATGAAAGATTGGGTTTTAAAGCTAAATTCTTTTTTGCAATTTAATGAAAAAGAAATTTTAAATGACAAAGGTAAAGTTTCTGCCGAACTAGCCAAAAGACTTGCCAAAAGACTTGCCAAAAGACTTGCCAAAGGCGAGTTTGAGAAATATCAAACCATTGACAATCAAAATTTTGAAAGTGATTTTGACCGTCAAATTAAAAATTTAAAAAAATAAAAATATGTTCTCAAAACTCGAATTTTTAATTGCTCTTCGCTATTTAAAAGCCAAACGCTCAGAAGGGTTTATTTCTGTTATCGCCATTTTTTCTTTTGTGGGAATAATGATTGGTGTGGCGACCTTGATTATTGTTATGTCGGTAATGAACGGGTTTCGTTTTGAATTGGTTAATCGAATTTTGGGAATTAATTCGCATTTAACGGTTTATTCGCGTGATGGAAATATTACTGATTATCAAGCAATAATTGACAAATTAAAAACCTTACCAACTCTTGAATATGCTAATCCTATTATTGAGAGCCAAACCATGTTAACTGCTAATGGCAAGGCTTCCGGTGGCCTTGTAAAAGCAATTAAGCTTCCAGATTTAAAACATAAAAAATTAATCACAGACAATATTATTTTTGGTAAAATTGATGCGGTTTCCAATAAAAATGAGGTCATTATTGGTTCAGGTCTAGCAGGTTCAATGCGTCTTGATATTGGCGATGAAATTAAAATAATTTCTTCTGAAACCAATAACACAATTCTAGGAGCAATACCCAGAATCAAGACCTACGAGGTTGGTGGAGTTTTTGAAAGTGGCATGTACGAATATGATTCCAGCACTGTTTTCATGAATTTTAAATCGGCAGCAATTCATTTCCGCGCCAAAGATTCAGTTTCGGCAATCGAAATTTTCGGGTCAGATGCCACCAATATTGAAAATTTAAAATACCAAGTAAACACACTTTTAAGAAACGATTTTCCTAATCTTTATTTAATCGATTGGCAACAAGCTAATTCAGGTTTCATCGACGCTTTAAAAGTGGAAAGAACAGTAATGTTCATGATTCTAACCCTGATCATTCTAGTTGCCGCTTTCAACATCATTTCTAGCTTAATAATGCTGGTTGGCGACAAAAAGAAAAACATCGCTTGCATGCGCACCATGGGAATGTCGAGATCTAGCGTGATGAAAATTTTCTTAATTTGTGGAAGCTTAATTGGAAGCTGTGGAACCCTTCTCGGGCTATTTATTGGAGTTATTTTTTCTATTAATATTAATAATATTAAACAATTCCTTGAATCTATGACAGGTACCCAACTCTTTAATCCGGCGATTTATTTTCTATCTAATTTGCCAGCAAAAATTTTCCTCTCCGATGTTCTAACCATAACATTAATGGCCTTGATTTTATCGTTCCTTGCCACTCTTTATCCTGCGTTTAAAGCCAGTAGAGCAAATCCTGCGGATATTTTAAGATATGAATAAATTTTCTATAACATCTATTTATTTAACCTTGTGCAATCGCAAATATTCGACATTCTTTTCTATTAAATATTGTGAAACAGCAGCAGTTTTTTCTTCTCTATTGATGCAATTTTCAATATCCCAATAGTCCAAAAAACTCTTATTGGAATGCCCAACATAAAGTGGCAAATCAAGAATTCTTAGGCGGTCAATCTGTTTTAATAATTCAATTGATTGTGTCGAATTTTTTCCAAAACCAATTCCGGGATCAAAAATAATTTGCTCTTTTTTAACTCCTGCTTTTTGCAATTGTCCAATCTTTATTTGACCCCAATTAATCACAATTTCAACAGCATCTAAATCAACATCAATAATTTTATTCTTATCGGCAGGAATTCCTAAATTGTGCATTAAAATAATTTTCTTGCCGCTTTTAGCCGCCAGCAAAACCATTTCTGAATCTTTAAAACCAGAAACATCGTTAATAATATCAATTCCTAGCTCCAAAGCTTTGACAACATTTTGATGATGTCTACTATCTAAACTAATTTCGACTTGCCTTTGATTTTCCAAATTGTGCTGGGTAACAATTTTAATCGCCTTAGGCAAAATATTTTTAAGTCGTTCCCATTCTTCATCGGCGCTTAAAGATGTTGCGTTTGGCCTTGTCGATTCGGCGCCAATATCAATAATATCGGCAGATTTTTTAAGTAAATTTTCTAATTGCATCACAGCATTATTTTCTTCATCATATTTTCCTCCATCGAAAAATGAATCGGGGGTAATGTTTAAAATTCCAACAAATTTAGTCATAAAAATGAGTTCTAAAGTGAAAAAAGATAATCTTACCAACACTAAAACAAAGCAGGATAATTTCATTAAAAAAGGTAAGGAGCATGTTTGGCTGCCATATGCTCAAATGCAAATTGCTCCAGAACAATTGGAAGTTGAATCTGCCAACGGCGTTCGAATTAAATTAAAAGATGGTAAAGAATTAATCGATGGAATTAGCTCTTGGTGGGCGGTTTCACATGGCTACAACCATCCAAAAATTATTGATGCTATCACTAAACAAGCTAAGATTCTGCCTCACATTATGATGGCTGGCCTTGCAAATGAAGAAACTTACAAACTAGCCTACAACATTTCCCAAATCACTCCCGAAAACTTAAACAAGGTTTTTTTCTCCGATTCTGGCTCAACCGCCATTGAAGTAGCAATGAAAATGGCAGTTCAATTCTACATCAATAAAGAAGACAGCCAATTTAGAAGTCGCCGCACCAAATTCTTGTCTTTCAAAAATAGCTACCATGGCGACACGGCCGGCGCAATGTCGCTTGGCGACACTAAAGTTGGAATGCATCGCAGATTCAGCAACTATTTAATGAAAAATTTTAGCCTCGCTTTCCCACAAAATGAAAAAGATTTAAATCGTTTTGATGAATTTATTAAAATTAATCAATACGAAATAGCTGGAATTGTCGTTGAACCTCTAGTTCAATGCGCTGGCGGAATGAAATTTCATAGCCCAGAAATGTTAAAAGCCATTTTTAACATCGCCAAAAAATATCATTTAATTTTTATTGCCGACGAATGTGCCACTGGTTTTTATCGTACTGGAAAATATTTTGCCTGCGATCATGCCGGCATTAATCCCGATATCATGGTTATTGGCAAAGCCCTAACCGGAGGAGCGTTAACTCTTTCTGCCACAATTGCCACCGACGAAATTTACAATCAATTTCTAAGTAAGCATTTAAAATTTGCTCTAATGCACGGTCCAACTTTTATGGGAAACCCCCTCGCCTGCGCCGCCGCTAACGCTTCAATTGAATTATTTGCCGAAAATAACTACACCCAAAAAGTAGCAAAAATTGCAGAGATTTTAAAACGAGAACTAGAAAAATGCCGCGAATTCTCATTCGTAGAAGATGTACGAGTTCTTGGAGCTATTGGTGTTATTGAGGTTAAAGATTTCGATTGGGAAGATATGTTCGAAATACGCCAAGATTTTATTAAAGAAGGAGTTTGGCTCAGACCATTTGGAAATGTGATTTACGTGATGCCGCCTTTAGTGATTGAAGAAAAAGATTTAATTAAAATTACTGATGTGATTTTTAAACTTCTGAAAGAGAGGGTTTAGATATTTTCTAAAAAAATACTCGGCCTAGTAAACCTAGCTCCCGAGAGGGTTATTAGGCTGAGTATTTTGTCTGAGTATTTTTTTACAAATAATTAATTCTTACACTCAACTGCGATAACGTCGTAGATTGCATTTTCCAGATTGGAAACAGAAGGGGAAGACGAGAACATCCAGCCATTAAATACCGGATTTCCAATTCCTTCATTACTAACTTCCATTATTTCCAGCAAAATTTTATTTTCTGGACGCTGATCGGCTGGAGATTTCCAACATTTTTTAGCTTTAATAACCAATTTGCCAAATTCGATTTCTTCACCAACCTTAACCTCAAGATTTGAACTTTTCGCAGTCACTTTATTTAAAGCCTGCAAAACTGCGATATTGGTAAATCTGGCCGAATTAACTTCACGAATAGTGACTTTATGAACGCTGGTTTTTGAAAGATGATCTTGATTGGCATCTTGCTCAAAAGGAGTTTCTTTTAGATCTTCATTTCCAGTAGATTCTTGCAAGGAATCTTGCTTAGATTCTGACTCTATCTTCTCAAAATCAAAAGCCGCAGCTTGACTTGATATAAAGGATAGAGCCAAGGAAAAAATTAAAGCTAAACTTAGAAAAATTTTATTTATCTGCATTAGCTCCTTCTTTTTTTGATCCAAAAATAAATTTACCAAGAAGCTCTTCAAAATTCACTCCTGATTGAGTAAACATAATTCTATCGCCATTTTGCAGTATTTCTTCATTGGCGCCAATTTCTAGTCCAACATATTTACCACCAAGCAATCCGGAGCTTAATATTTTAGCTGAAGAATCCGTAGG
>JBLHNE010000012.1:0-15910 GCA_047619265.1 Rickettsiales bacterium
TTTTATAATCGAATCCGAATTCACTCTGCTAATAATTATTTAGCACCAGTTGAGTTTGAAAAGGTTAATAGAAAATACTTAAAATCTGCTTAATTTAGTGTCCGGAAAAAGATTGACACATCAGTAAAAGATTTGACGGCAGTCTGGTTGACAAATGGGCCGATGTTGACGAGGTGTTAAAATTCTGGGCACAATTTATTGCTTACAAAATTTGTAAGTCCAATAAACATGGCAAAATTAAGATACTTAGTAAATGCGTCGAGCCCAAAGCATAAATAAGCGAATTGGCTAGTTTATTTTATTGTCTCTTGTTACTAACGTTCCAAAATAAAAGGTTCAGGACTCTTCTATCAGCCATAAAATGAATTAGTGGTTGAAGGAAGAATGACCGAATCTTTATTTTTATCATATCAGATATTGTAATAATCTTATTATTGACTTGTCTTGTCGCTATTATTAGGTTTCGTCTCCAATTTTTAATTTTCAAATCAATTTTAAACTTCAGGCTTTGCAAAAAAATAAACAAAATAACAAGCCCATCCCTAGTAAAAAACTTTCTAGTGGAAAAAAGAGCTTTTTAGCATATAAAAAATTAATCTTTGCTACTTCTTTTCTATTTCTTGCTGTGGCAACAGGATTTTTTTTGATTTTCTTTGATACAAAATCACCTTCGGAAGTTGCTTGCCAAAAAACAACAAAAAAAGCTCCTAAAAATGAAATGGTTTGGGTTGAGGGTGGAACTTTTATGATGGGTTCCAACAAGGCTTATCCTGACGAAAAATCAACTCATAAAGTTACAATTGATGGTTTTTGGATTGATAAATATGAAGTTACCAATGTTCAATTTGCTAAATTTATTGAAGAAACTGGTCATGTAACCGTTGCTGAGCGAGTTCCAAACCCTGACGAAATTGTTGGAGCTCCTCCTGAAATGTATAAGCCAGGATCGGCTGTTTTCACTCCTCCTGCTCAAGGTTCCGATAAGAAAGATGCTCGATGGTGGTCATATATTGCCGGCGCCAATTGGAAACATCCAGAGGGTCCTGAAAGTTCTATTCATGGCAAAGAAAATTATCCCGCGGTTCATATTGCTTTTGAAGATGCACAATCTTATGCAAAATGGGCAGGGCACACCTTGCCAACAGAGGCCCAATTTGAATTTGCGGCCAGAAGTAAACTTGAAGGTGAAACATATGCTTGGGGCGGAAAAGAAGTTGCGCCAGAAGGAGAATTTAAGGCAAATACTTGGCAAGGTCATTTTCCTTTCGTAAACACTATCGAGGATGGTTATGAAGGTATTGCTCCCGTTGGTTGTTTTGATGCTAATAGCTATGGAGCCTATGATTTGATTGGCAATGTCTGGGAATGGACGGGAAATTGGTATAAACCAAGTCATGATGATAAAGAAGAAGTCAACCCTACCGGTCCTTTGTCAAAAGATAGTTATGATCCTCGTCAAGGAATGTTCCCTGTTCGGGTGATTAAGGGCGGATCTTTTTTATGTGCTGAAAATTATTGTATGCGTTATCGACCTTCTGCTCGTCACGCGCAAGATACTGGTTTGGGTGCAAATCATATTGGATTTAGAACTGTACTTGCAAAATAAGAGATCAGTTTGTATCAAAATGAGAATTTGTTACTAATTTTTAAGAAATTGTTTAACTGAGGGTTGCAATTTAAAACAGAACAGAGAACTATAATCGCCCGAAAATAACATAACTTTTATTTTATTAAGAGCTATTAATTAAACTTCAAAAATTTATTCAATGAAAAAAATATTTTTAATTACTTTGATGGCATTTATTATGCCTCAATTAGCTCAATCTGCGTCCAAAAAGACGACTGCTAAGCAGCCTAATATATTAGTAATCTGGGGAGATGACATTGGTATTTCTAACATCAGTGCTTACAGTGATGGACTAATGGGTTATAGAACTCCTAATATTGACCGCGTTGCTTCTGAAGGCGTTAAATTTACAGATTACTATGGTGAGCAAAGCTGTACGGCAGGACGCGCATCTTTCATTACTGGACAAAGTGTATTTAGAACCGGCTTGAGTAAAGTAGGAATGCCTGGTGCCTCAATTGGCATGAATCAAGACGATCCAACAATTGCTACAGCCCTTAGATCTAAAGGATATAAAACTGGTCAATTTGGTAAAAATCACTTAGGTGATAAAGATCATCACCTTCCAACCAGTAACGGATTTGATGAGTTCTTTGGTAATTTATACCACCTAAATGCTGAAGAAGAGCCAGAATTAGAAGATTATCCTAAAAATGCAGAATTTCGTAAGAAATATGGTCCTCGTGGAGTAATTCATTCCTGGGCTGGTGGAAAAATTGTTGATACCGGACCTTTGACTAAGAAGCGTATGGAAACAATAGATGATGAAACTGTTGAAGCAGCTCTTGGATTCATTGAAAAAGCAAGCGAAGAAGACAAGCCATTCTTTACTTGGTGGAGTGGAACTAGAATGCATTTTAGAACTCATGTAAAAGAAGAGCTTCGTGGTATTTCTGGGCAAGACGAATATGCAGATGGTATGGTTGAACATGATAGACATGTTGGTATGTTGCTTGACAAACTAGACGAGCTTGGCATCGCTGACAACACTATCGTTCTTTATTCAACTGATAATGGTCCTCATATGAATAGCTGGCCTGATGCTGGTATGACACCATTTCGTGGTGAAAAAAATACCAATTGGGAAGGTGGTTGGAGAGTTCCTTCCATGGCTCGCTGGCCTGGTAAAATCGAAGCTGGAACAATATCCAATGAGATTATGCATCATATG
Organism: Rickettsiales bacterium; assembly: GCA_047619265.1. Taxonomy (GTDB): domain Bacteria; phylum Pseudomonadota; class Alphaproteobacteria; order Rickettsiales; family UBA1997; genus JAJTCH01. The sequence continues at coordinate 2,799 of JBLHNE010000012.1, forward strand.
GATTGGTTCCCAACATTTGTTGCTGCAGCAGGAGACGATAAAATCAAGAGTGATCTAAAAAAAGGGAAAAGAATCTCTGGTAAAAAATATAAAGTTCATCTCGATGGCTACAATTTCTTACCTTATTTGACAGGGAAAGAAAAAGAAGGTCGTCGTAAAGAAATATTTTATTTCTCAGATGACGGTGATTTAACTGCCTTGCGTTATCAAGATTGGAAATTGATATTTATGGAGCAAAAACAAGAAACCACATTGAGAGCTTGGCAAGAGCCTTTCACTACTTTGCGTTTTCCGTTGATTTTCAATTTGCGTCGCGATCCTTTTGAAAGAGCGCAATTGACTTCAAACACTTACTATGATTGGGTTCTTGATCATGTTTGGGTTATGCTTCCAGCTCAAGAATATGTTGGAAATTTCCTTCAAACCTTCAAAAAATTCCCGCCAAAGCAAAAAGCTGCAAGCTTTACCATTGACCAAGTTATGGCAAAAATGAAAGAATCTGGCGGTTCTAAATAATTATTAATCGGGCATTATTTGATAAAAAGTAATGCCCGATTTCGTGCAACGACACTAAAGATTAGTCTATTCAAATATCCGACAAACCTCCCGTGAAATATATCTTATTTTTCTTCTTCTTTATCCCTTTATTCCTCTTGAATTCTGATCCATCATTGGCAAAGTTTCATAAAGATGAACAACCAAAACTTATTTTACAAATTACAGTAGATCAGCTTCGAGCAGATTTGGTCACAAGGTATTTAGATCGTCTTGGAGAAGGTGGTTTTCGTTATCTTTTAAAAAATGGAACGCATTACACTAATGCTCATTATCGACATGCCAACACTGAAACTGCAGTTGGTCATGCTACTCTTTTCACAGGAGCAGATCCTGCAAGACACGGACTAGTTGGTAATAGTTGGATTGATCAATCAACTGGAAAATCGGTTTATAATACTGAGGATGATCTTCATCGTTTGATTGGCGAATTTCCAAAACCACATCAAGGAGTTTCTCCTCGTAATCTTCTACCTAGTACCATTGGCGACGAATTGGTTATTTCTAATGCTGGAAAATCTCGTGTATTTAGTGTTTCAATAAAAGATCGTGGAGCAATTATTCCGGGTGGTCATACTGGAAAGGCTTTTTGGTATTCAAAAAAATCTGGGGATTTTGTCACTAGCACCTATTATTACGAAAAATATCCAAAATGGGTCGAAGAATTTAATGATGCTAAACCAGCTGATAAATATAGAGGAAAAACCTGGGTTTTGTTAAATGATAGATCGACATATTTAGCCAAGAATATTGATTATCGTCACTACGAAGCAAATCTTAAGCCTTTGGGAAGACTTTTCCCTCACCAATATGGTGATGATAAGAACCTCTATCTTAGATTATCACTAACTCCAGCCGGAGATGAGCTAACACTAGACTTCACTAAAAAACTTATTGAAAATGAGAAGATCGGACAAGGTGATGATATTGATTTTCTGGCTTTAAGCTTTTCATCAACCGACTATATTGGACATATGTTCGGCCCATCAAGTCTTGAAAGCGAAGACAATATTTTGAGGCTCGATAGAAAATTGGCAGAGTTGTTTGAATTCGTTGATGAAAAAGTCGGTTTGGAAAATACCCTTATTGTTCTTTCTGCCGATCATGGCGCTCCAGAAGCTCCTGAATACATAATTAGCCTTGGAATGGAAGCTGGCAGGTTCGACCTTGATTATTTCAAAAAAACAGGGCCTCTAAATAAAGCACTCAAAAAACGTTTTGGAAGAGGTGATTTGATTAAAACCCATAGTCACCCTTATTTGTATCTTGATTTAGAAGCTGTCGCTAAAACGAAATTTAGCGTTGAAGAAGTAGAAAACTTCACTGCTAAAGAAGTAATGAAAATTCCAGGAATCGCATATGCGCAGACCAGAACTGCTTTACTTAAAGGTCAAATAACAAATTCTCCCCTACAAACGCAAATTAGACGCAATTTCCATCCCACCAGATCTGGAAACATCCATATTGTTCAAGAGCAATATTGGTTTTTACATTCCACCGACGAGGCTCAAAAAATGGGCTTGAAGGCAATTGCGGCAATTCATGGATCTCCTTGGACTTACGACACCCATGTGCCAATATTTTTTGTGGGGAAGGATATTCCTAAACAAACAATATCTAGGAGAGTTTCACCAGCCGATATCGCTCCAACAATTTCGACTTATTTAAATATCAAAACCCCATCTGGATCAATAGGTAATCCTCTGGAAGAAGTATTGGTGGAAAAATAATGAAAAATATGAATAAAATATCCGCTCTGTTTTCTTTGCTTTTGATCATGTTATCCGCTCCCCTTACTCCTGTTTTTACGGAAGGCGAGACTTGCCAACCTCATTTTTCTAAATTCTACAAAAAATCAATAAATCAACAAAATATTGTTGACCAATCAAAATCTATCGCCGAAACCAAATCCCACCTATAATCTATTTTTGGGTGTTGTTACATAAGCGGTAGTAATCAGACATCAATTTTTATAGAGCTCTTTTTTAAAAGTTTCAGCTACATTCTTAACTTAGAGATTTAGTTTATTTCTGCAAAATTCAACTCAACTATAAATTGAATATAAAAATTAGAGCCATATGATTCAAGGCTTAATGACATCTATGAGCGATTACTACCGCTTATATAATTAGTCCTAAATTGCAAAAATCACTTAGTTCGGAAGACTTAGCTGATTCTAGACCAGAAATGGTTAATCTTGCTGATAGGGATGCTAGAATTGAAAAATCCAAAAAATCTTTTTCTCTTACCAGAGAGCATCGTTTGTTTGATGCTAAATAAAATATTATGCAAAATATCTTGATATTGATGATTTATTAACGTCTAAAGTGTGATGTAAAATTCTCTTATTCAAGAAAACAATTTCGAGAAAAGTTTTTTCACATCTTCGCTGATTAGAAGTAAGCAAGGGATTAGAAGTAGAATTATGAATGTAGCAAATAGAATTCCCATCGAGAGCGAAACTACCATAGGAACTAGAAATTGAGCTTGAACGCTGGTTTCTAACAAAATAGGAAGTAATCCAAAACTAGTACTTAATGTTGTGAGTAGAATTGGGCGGAATCTTCTTTGAACTGACTTAATTATTGCCTCTTTAAGAGAATCGCATTGATGCCTAATTTTGTTTAAATAATCAATTAAAACCACGCTGTCATTAACCAAAACCCCTGTTAAAGCAACGATTCCAAACATTGAAATAAATGTTAAATCATAACCTAAAACGAAATGACCCAAAATTGCGCCAACCACACCAAAAGGAATTGCTGACATAATAATGAAAGGTTGCAAATAGCTTCTTAATTGAGAACCAAGTAGAACATAAATTATTAATAAGGCGATTAACATATTTTGACCAAGGCTGGCTAAATCTTCTTTTTGATCTTTGCTTTCGCCTTCAAAACTGTAGTTCAAACCTTGATATTGATTCTTTAAATCTGGCAATATTTTGTCTTGCAAAATCTTAATAACTTCGTTTGGAACAATAACATCGCTGTTAACATCGGCCGTCACGCTTACGACTCTTCTGCCATTAACAGTGTTAATTTGTGAATAGCCGCGCTGTTTGGTAATTTCCGCAACGCTATTTAGAGGAACTTCGGTGCCATTTGCCAATCTAATTCTGGTATCGGTTAACATGGCTGCATCTTCGCGCTTAATTTTTGGATATCGAACATAGACCACAACTTCAGATCTTCCTCGTTGAAAACGAGTGGCCTCAATTCCAAAATAGGCGGCTCGAAGTTCGGACCCTAGGAGTTCTGGAGTTAGTCCTGCAGCGAGACCTTTTTTGTTTAATCTGAAGACATATTCATTTTTACCATCCTCGAAGGTATCGTCTACTTCTTTGGTACCTTTAATATTTTCAATTTCTTTTCTTAGCAGGGCAGTGGCTGCGCTTAATTTTTCTTCGTCTGGATGAGTTAATTCAATTTCAATATCGGCCTCTTCGCCAAATAATGAGCTTTGAAATCCTAGAGTTTCAATACCGGGTATTTTTTCTATTTCTGGCCTAATTATGTTTTCCAGTTCGAAGGCGGAAAAATTGCGAAAATCGGAGGGAACCATTTTAATTTTTATCTGACCAATATGTCCGCCGCTTTGAGTTGAAAACACTCCAGGACCTCCAGAGTTGCCGCTAGACTCACCAATACTAACAGAAATGCTTTCAAAAGTGTTAATCTCATGATCTTTATTGAGCTTGTCTTTAATGTTTAAGACAATTCTTTCGGCTTCATTTAGAACTTGATTAGTTGCCAAAAAAGGAGTGCCGAGTGGCATTTTGATATTGATTGTAACTTTGTCTGATTCAACATTTGGAAAAAAAATGAAACGAATTTTGCCAGATGTAACCAAGCCAGATGTAATGATGATGATGGCAATAAAGGCTGCTAAAGTGGCATATCGCCATTTTAAAGCAAACGATATGGCTGGGGTTAACATTTTGGCAATAAATGATTTTAGGTTTTTAGACACAAAATCTCTAATATCGGCTAAAAATCCGTGGCTCCATTTTTTTGGAACTGCCAAATGAGATGGCAAAATAAAGTAAGCTTCTATTAGGGAAACAAAAAGGATGGAAATTACTACGACTGGAATTATGCCAATAATTTGCCCTAAAGTTCCGGTACTAAAAATGAGTGGAGCAAATGCCGCCATGGTGGTTAAAACTCCAATTGTAACGGGAGGCATTATTGCCAAAACCCCATTAAGGGTAGAATTCTTATCATCTGGATTTCGCTCTTGGCTGTCGTAAATACTTTCTCCTGTCACAATTCCATCGTCGACAACAATTCCAAGAACCACAATTAAGGCAAACAGAGTAATCATATTTAGGCTGTAGCCTAGAAAATGGATGATCATTAAACCACCAAGAAAGGAAACTGGAATTGCGGCGCTGGTCCAAAATGCCAGTCTTAAATCTAAAAATAATAGCAAGAACAGAAATACCAATACAAAACCAATCAGTCCATTTCTGAGCATTAAGCTAATTCTGTCTTTCAAATTAACGGTTTCATCTTCTTGCAGAGTTAAATTTAAGCCAGCTGGAAGATGTACGGTTTTTAAATATTCCTCAACTTCACTTGCAATTGTTAATGAATCGCTAGAAGTGCTTCTTTTAACATCGATAAAGGCGGAGCGCTGATTGTTAAATTTACTGACCAAATTGACATCGTCGAAACCATCAACAACTTTTCCAATATCTTTAAGAGTTAATGAAGAGCCATCTATGTCGGTTTTAACCACGATTGATTCAAATTCTTGGCCGGTGTATTTTTTTTCTTGAACTCTAAGCAGAACATCGCCTTGCTTCGATTCAATGGTGCCAGCGGGAATGTCTTTTGAAAATTGATTAATAACATTTGAAACCTCATTGAGGCTAATTTGATATTGTCTTAAGGACGATTCTGGAATTTCGATTGAAATTTGATAATCTTTAACCCCGCGTACGCTAGTTGTGGCCACACCCGGAATTTGCCTAATTTCATCTTCAATTTGCTGGGCCCAATATTTCAAACTATGTTCATTAACTTCTCCGTGAAGAGCCAAAGTCATGACATTTGGGGTTAGTTTAACTTTTTTAATGATTGGTTTTTCGGCGTTTTGTGGTGGAAAATTAATTAGACTATTCACCGCAGTTTCAACATCTCGGTAAACATCGTCGGCATTGGCAAAATCTAGCAATTCAACATAGGTGATACCGTAATTTTCCAGTGCGGTTGAAGTTACTCTTTTAACTCCTTCAATTCCCACTAACTCTTCCTCAACTCTTCTGGTGATTGAATCTGCAACTTCATACGGCGTTGCTCCTAGGTAGGTCGTGCTAATAGTAATGAGTCTAGGATCGATAGAAGGGAAGGTTTCGGTTCTCATATTTTTGACACTAAAAATGCCACCAATAATAAATAACATCATTAATATGTTAGCTGCCACATTATTGCCAATAAACCAAGCTACTAAACCTGTTTTTTTGTTAATATCGTCAGGGAAGTTATTTTGCTCCATCGTTGCTTTTTGTTATTGTCAGAAAATCCCCGCAGGGGGATTTTGTTAATTATCTTCTCACTAGGTGAAATTTTTAAGGAAATACCATAAAAACATTAGGTCTAATACCCCGCACCTCTACCGGGAGGGTATTAGACCTAATGTTTTTTTTGCAAGATACATCAAAAAACGCCATGCAATAAGAATTATTCTTTTGAATCTACGGTTGTTTGAACTTCAATATCTGTTTCAGGAATAATGTTGACATCTTTATCGTCTTTAATTTTGATGATTTCCTCAATCTGCTTTTTTAAAACAGGAACATTTTTTGAAACAACTTTCATTCCCTCCGAAACGCCAGAAAGTCTACTAATAACAACATTAATTTCCTTATTTTCCGCTTTTATCACAAAATAATTCGAGTTTGAATAAATAATTTCTGGTTCAATTTTAACCAATTTGTCATTCTCAATTGCCCATATGGTAGATTGATCTTGAAGTGCAGAAGGATCAATAAGTAGCACATTATCTATTTGCTGTCCTCTAATTTTTATGTCAGCGAAAACCCCCGGTAATAAATCGTCGATTTCTTCTAAAAAGCCAAATCTAACAGTAGCAAATCTGGTTGCGGTGTTTAAAGACGAGGCCGATCTTTTTAATTTTCCTTGGTATTCTTTGGTTTGCCCTAAATATGTGGTGCTAATTGTAATTTCTGGATTATTGGTGCCAAGCAGCCAGCGCAATTTATTATCTTCTAAGGAAGCTCTAACTTCTAGTGAGTTAATATCAAAAACCGTTCCATATGATTGTCCGGCGCTAATGTAGCCACCAAGTGCAACCGAGCTGTCTAAAACTTTACCGTCGAAGGGCAGGGTGAATTTTGTTCTCTCTAAGTTTAACTTAGCATTTCCAAGACTGGCTTTTGCTGATTTTAAATTGGACTTTGCTTCCGCCAATTGTGGCTCTCTGGCAACTAATTTTGGCGCCTTTTTATCATTATTAATTTGCTTCCATTCAAAAAGAGCAGCTTTTGATTCGGCTATTTCTAGTTCTAGGACAGTTTGCGCTTTTGCAACCTGGGCTTCCAGATTGCTTACTTCAAACTCAAAATCTCTTGGGTCTATTTGAAATAAAACTTCATCTTTTTTGAAATTTCCACCAGAAAAGAAGGATTCATGAACATCAACAATTCTACCGCCAACCTGTGCAACAATTTCAATTTCACCACGAGCCTCCACATTTCCAGTTGTTTCAAACGAAACTCGATGTTTTTCTGGTGAAATAATTTTATTTTCAACAAAAATTACTCTGTCGGAAGTTCGATCATTTTTGGCGATATCATGATTCGATTTAAGTGAATCTGAGATCATTAAAGCTCCGATTACAAATCCAATAACTGCAACTAATTGAATATTTTTTTTAATAATATTCTTAATTTTTTCCTTTAATTCGGCCTTACTCATTTTTATTTTTTAAGTTAATTACTACTTTTTTGTGCACAGCTCTCAATATTGTTTTCTTCATCAAACCAATCTCCGCCAAGAGCTAAGTATAAATCAATTCTATTATTCCATTTATTCTCATCGGAATTTAATAAATTTTGCTCACTTTTGTAGCGCCTAAGCTGAACTTCTAGATATGATTGCAAACTTTCAATTCCTTGGCTGTAGTAAGAATATGATATTTTTTCTGCCTTTTGCAGAGCATTAACCGATTTTTGTTTTTTAGCAATTTCAAGAGTAATTTCTCTTTCATTTGCCAGAGCATTTTCAACCTCGAAAAATGCCTGCAGAATGTCTTGTGAATAATCAAAAGCTAATTCTTTGGCTCTAGATTCTTTTAACTTGATATTGGCTTTTAGAGCGCCGCCTTGAAAAATTTTATTAGTAATATTTCCAATCAAAGATTCGACTAAATTTTGAGAGCTGAAAAAATTATTCAAGCTATTTGAATTTAAGCCAACCGAGCCAGAAATGCTTAAATCAGGATAGAGATCGGCAATTGCTATTCCAATATCGGCATTTGAAGAAATTAGTTTTAATTCAGAAGACCTGATGTCAGGCCTTCTATCTATTAAGGAAGCTGGAAAACATAAATTTACGTCGTTTGGAGGCGCAATTAAAGGAAATGATTTTGAATCTATCTTGGTGCTTCCAGGGGGTTTTCCTAGTAAAATATCGAATTTATACAAGGATTCTAAAAGGATTCTCTCATGGATATGAATATCGGATTTAACTGAATTGTAGCTATTTTCAGCCAAATAAACATCGAGAAGGCTGCTGCTTTTGGCGCCAACATCATATCTGTATTTGACCAGATCGTAGATTCTTTTTTGATTATCGATATTGGATTTTGCTAAATCGACCAGAGCGTTATTAATGGCAATGCTGATTCTCAGCTTGACTAGCTGAGCAATTAAAGATTGCTCTAAAGCAATTTTATCAAATTTTGTAGCTTCAAATTCGGCTGATTTTGACTCAATTGATTTTCTAATTTTGCCAAATAAATCAATTTCCCAAGAAGTTTTTAGATCGGCCGAATAGTTATTTACAGCAGCTCCTTGTCCTTGAAATGGATTTTGAAAAAAATTTCTACCACCAGATCCCGCGACTGAAAGGGTTGGAAAAAGACCGCCTTGCTGAATTTTGACATTTTCCTGAGATTGAATAATTCTTTGCGCCGCAGCTTTGATGGATAGGTTGTCTTTTAAAAGTTGATCCACATATTTATCAAGTGTCGGATCTTCAATTCTCTTCCACCATAGACTAATGTCTTTGCTATTTTTTTGATTTTCTTTGGCGCCCAAATTTTCCTCTAAATTCTCTACGACAAACAGTTTTTGTTCAGAGAAATCTATTTCTGGCCTTTGATATTCAGGCCCAACTTTGCAAGAGGACAAAAAACCAATCAGAGTCAAGCTAGTAATGGATAGAAGAATTATTCTTTGCAAATTTTAGTTTCATAATTTAAGAAAAATCTATTATTACTTACCAAAACTTCGTAAATAAATTCAATTTGAGAGGCGGTATTTTTGGTTTCTAAATTTTGACTAATAAAGTTAATTTGGCAATCGATTGATTTAAATAATTATTTAGCTTTTTACTTAATCTTAAAATTGGATATTCCTATTAAATTCCACAAATCTCAGCTTTTAATCACTTCAAAAGATCATATCTTTTATTCATTCAAAAAATTTATCTTCCCTAAAGAAGATTATTAATTACTCTAACTTTTTCATAAAATAATCAATTCTAAAATCTAGTGGACATCTTAAGCATATTATTTGGATTAGTAATTTTGTATTTTGGCGGCGAGTCTTTAATTGCTGGCTCAATATCGGTAGCTAGAAATTTAAATATTTCCAAAATATTAGTAAGTTCGGTCATTGTAGGTTTTGGAACTTCAATGCCAGAAATGACGGTTTCAATTGGCGCGGTTCTTAAAGATTCTCCTGAAATTGCCATTGGAAATGTAATTGGAAGCAATATTGCCAATATTTTGCTAGTTCTGGGAGTTGCCGCCACAATATCGCCAATCTGCCTGAAAAAAGACGATCTAAACAAAAAAGATGTTCTGGTCATGCTCATTTCCACAATAATTTTGTGCTTACTTGGTTTTTTGGGAATTATTGGTTTTTTTGAAGGGGCAATAATGTTAATCATATTGACTGCCTACATCACATATTCTTACCTTCAAGATAAAAAGAACTTTTCTAAAAAAGATGTTGAAGAAGTTGAGTCTGATATGGGTTTCGCAAATAATCTTAATTTGCCATTATCAGCAATATTGTCTCTTGCTGGAATAATATTATTGATCATCGGATCATCTTTATTTTTAGATGGCTCCATAGGAATTGCTGAAAGATTTAATATTAGCAAAGAGGTAATAGGACTTGGAATTGTTGCTATTGGATCTTCTTTACCGGAATTAACTACGTCAATTGTGGCTTCCATTAAAAAACACGGCAATATTGTGGTTGCTGGAATTGTAGGCAGTAACATATTCAACATATTATCAATAGTTGGTGTTTTGTCTATGTTAGAAGCCATCTCTATTCCAACAGAGATATTGAGATTTGATTTATGGATATTTTTATCAACAACCATAATTCTTTCATTCATGTTACTACGCGGCATTAGATTAGGCAGGAATATTGGACTTATTTTCCTAACTGCCTATGTTTCTTATTTCTACGTATTATTTTTTTACTAATAACAAAAAATTTTAAAAAAGATGATAAATTATCCTTTGAAAATGCTAAAAAACTTTTTCAAGCTCGAAGCTTCGGCTGGAATATTACTTGGTCTTGCTGCTGTGCTGGCCATTGTGATTGAAAATTCCCCTTTTAGAATTTTTTACGACTACCTTTTAACCACGCCAGTTGCTGTTCAAATTGGATCTTTCGCTATTGATAAACCCCTTTTGCTGTGGATTAACGACGGATTGATGGCAATATTCTTTTTACTTATTGGCCTAGAAATAAAGCGTGAAGTTTTAGAAGGTCAGCTATCTTCAAAAGAGCAGGTGATTCTGCCTATTATTGCCGCAATTGGTGGTTTGGTAGCCCCCGCTCTAATCTACGCATATTTCAATTGGGGCGATGCCAGCGCTATTAACGGTTGGGCAATTCCTGCTGCAACAGATATTGCTTTTGCTCTTGGTGTGGTAACTTTGCTGGGGAAGAGAGTTCCGGCTTCCCTCAAAATATGTTTAGTAGCAATTGCCATAATAGACGATTTAGCTGCCATTATTATTATTGCACTATTCTACACCAAAAGCCTTTCACTAATATCTCTTGGTTTTGCATCTCTAGCAATAATAGCACTTTTCATATTGAATCGCAAAGGAGTCACAAAAATAGCTCCTTACATGATTATTGGCCTATTTCTATGGGCTTGCGTTCTAAAATCTGGAGTTCATGCAACTTTAGCAGGAGTTGTAATTGCTCTTTTCATTCCTCTTAGAGCGAAAAACGAATTAGGAAAATCTCCAGCAAACGAGCTAGAGCACAATATTCACCCATGGATTGCTTTTGCAATTCTACCAATATTTGCTTTTGCTAATGCCGGAGTTTCGCTTCAAGGTCTTTCTATGGAAATGCTAATGCATCCAATAACTCTAGGAATTGCCTTCGGGCTTTTCTTCGGTAAGCAAATTGGAATCATGTCCTTAACTGCAATTTGTGTTTTTGCCAAAATATGCAAATTACCCAAAGGCGTTAAATGGTCGCAATACTACGCCATGTCACTAATTACAGGTATTGGTTTTACTATGAGTTTATTCATCGGAACATTAGCTTTTGACACCACAGACAATCAAACTTTCGTGAGACTTGGGGTAATCTCAGGATCACTCCTATCGGGAGTTTTGGGCTACATATTACTAAGAATATCCTGCAAAGAAAAATCTAAGTCGTAAGCTGTATCGTAATTTTTAGTCACTCTTTGCGCCGGTAGCAGTTTGTAACCAATAATATCCCACTAAAACTTACGTATTTATTATTGCCTTTATTGGTCCTCGGTGCCGGCCCGAAGTTTGCAAATGCGACCTTTTATTTACTAGAATTAGTAGCAAAATAGTCACCTAAAGTCGTAATTTTTTGGCTTTTAACAAATAAAAGGTCGTAGTTGCAAACTTCGTTCCGGCACCGAGGACTACTAAAAAAGGCACTCCAACTCCTTAATTTTAGTGGGACAGTAATGGTTGAAAAATATGATTATCATCGATCTTTTTTGAGATCTTAATTAGCCAATTCCAAAAATCTCTTAACGACGATTCCTCATTTCATTCTCCACCTCTCCAAATTAGAACCCCCGCCAGCGCACTAATTTATTTTAAACACTTATTACTTGACAATAATTTCTAACTGATAATGATAATCATTATCAATTTAAGGAAGACGGATTTAATTCCAATAATGTTAATAATAATCTTGAGATGAAAATTAACCTCTGCAAGAAATATTAATCTTTACACCTACAAAAAGTGCTAATTTGAAGATTTTTTGCATAAAACGAAATAACGGTAATAAAAATGGAAACTAAACATCAACGCTCAATTACTATTGAAAATAACAAACTAAAAAGCGGTGATTTATTTTCTAGCTCTAATGAAGTTTTAATTACTCACGGAGAAGAGGAATACAAATTGCGTTTAACTTCTAATAACAAATTAATTTTAACCAAATAATAATCTCAAAATTCTAAAACATTAACTAGCCAGCCACCGGCAATTTTTAATTAAAAATTTTTAATTCAGGCAGCGAGCAAATTTATTCAAACTTTTAAATTTAAGCTCATGCGTAAAATTACTAATATGACCTGTGCGGCTATTTTGCTGTCCACAACCGCCCTTTCTTCTGCAACTATTTCTTCTGCTTTGGCAAATTCCCAAAAACCAACCACGTCTTTGGATACGGTCACGGTTATTGCCACCAAAAATTCTAGAGACACATTCGACACTCCCGGCATGGTGACGGTGATCAACGCTGATGACCCATCTAACGCCGGATCTTCAAGTGTTAAAGATTTGCTTGAAGGCGCAATTGGTGTTGAATTTAATGGAAGCGCGAGGCGCAACGGTCAAAACATCACGATGCGTGGATATGGAAGTAATGGATTAACCATTCTATTGGATGGAGTTAGGCAAAAATCAGAATCAGCTCATGATGGAAAATTCTTTGTTGATCCTAATTTATTAAAAAAAGTAGAAATAGTTCGCGGCCCCTCATCAACACTTTATGGATCTGGCGGTCTTGGTGGTGTCATTGCTTTTGAAACCAAAAACGCGGCAGATTTATTGAAAAAAGATCAGAAACTAGGAGCCATGACCAGCCTTGGTTTTTCAAGCGTTAATGACGAATGGCTGGCTTCGCAAAGTGTTTATGGAAGAAGTGAAAAATTCGATGTGCTTTTAAATGCAGTTACTCGAAATTCTGGCGACATTAAATTAGCCAGTGGCGACAAACTTGAATCTGAAGATAAAATCTTAAATGGAATGTTCAAATTGGGTTATTCAATTAACGATTTTAGTACCCTAAAACTCAATATTAGCGGTTATCAAAACGATGCTGTTGA
>JBLHNE010000013.1:0-15558 GCA_047619265.1 Rickettsiales bacterium
TATGGCTTCAACTGGAACTGCCGCATTTGGAGTTCACCCTGGAGAAGCCAGCCATGGAGATTTAGGAATGATTTCCAAAGACGACGTGGTGATCTTACTTTCTAATTCTGGCGAAACCAAAGAACTCAAAGACATTATTTATTATTGTAAAAGATTCTCTATTCCAACAATTGGTATCGTGCGCCGCAAAGATTCCGAATTAGCTCAAACCTCCGATGTTCCTTTGGTTTTGCCAGAAATACCTGAAGCAACATTAATTAAAGCTCCTACCACTTCTACTACCATGATGCTTGCACTGGGAGATGCGCTAGCAATTGCTTTGATGGAAGCAAAAGGATTTAGCAATAAAGATTACGGAGTTTTTCACCCGGGAGGAAAACTTGGCGCTGAATTTATTAAGGTCAAAGATTTAATGCGTAAAAATAAAGATTTGCCATTGGTAAGTGAAGATTCTCAAATAGAAGAAATTCTATTAGAAATGACCTCCAAACATTTAGGTTGTACGGGAGTTCTGGATAAAAATAAGAATTTGATTGGAATTATTACTGATGGCGATTTGCGCCGCCACATCAACAAAAATTTTATGCAGTTAACTGCTCTAGAATTAATGACCAAAAACCCAAGTGTGATCGAAGAAAAGGCCTTAGCTGTTGAATCTGTGGCAACAATGAATGAGAAAAAGATTACCAATTTATTTGTGGTAGAAAATAAAAAACCAATTGGAATTTTACATATTCACGATTGCTTAAGAGCTGGAGTGATTTAACTAGGTTTAAAAAATAAGAATTTATAAGCGATAAAGACATATAAAACTCCTTTTTGGAATATTTTTTTATCAAAAACAAAAGAAATCTTGACGCAACGGAATCCTTATTAGATAATCCGCCCCTCTTAAATAATTCTCTTCATATTGGGACGTAGCCAAGTGGTAAGGCAACTGGTTTTGATCCAGTCATGCGTAGGTTCGAATCCTTCCGTCCCAGCCATTCTCCAGAGTTTTTAAACAAAATCATTTAATCATAAATCAGTAATCTTCCCTCAAAGTGGAAGATTTTAACTGTCGATTCGACATGAATAATCTTTATTTCTTTCTAGCTACTAAATTTCTTAAACAATAACTTTGATCTTATCACAATTATTTCTCTTGTTTTTTGTTTCCTTTCTTGCTGCAACTATTCTTCCTGCTCAGTCTGAATTGGTGCTGGCTGCTTTAAAAAACTCAGGTAATAATCTTTATTTGTTGGTGTTGGTTGCAACAGTTGGAAATGTTCTTGGCGCCGTGGTGAATTTTTTTATCGGGCGATATTTGCTGCATTTTAAAAATAAAAAATGGTTCCCAATCAGTGACAAAATGCTGAAAAAGGCGACAATTTTTTATCAAAAATGGGGAACTTGGTCTTTGCTTTTGGCTTGGGTTCCATTGATTGGAGATCCATTAACTTTAGTTGCGGGAATTTTTAGAACTAATATTTGGCTTTTCTTAAGCTTAGTAACAATTGGAAAAGCCGCGCGCTATGTTGCTATTATTGCCATTTTTTAAATTTATCAACCTCTTGTATTTTCTGCTTTTTTACTCTGATCAAGAGATTCGGCTTTCTCAGCCTTAATTGAGGCATGCGTGCTTGGAATAAGATTTGTTAATTTCTGATCGAATAAACCTTGAGGAACATTATCTCCAAGAACTCTATTAATGACCAAACATACTGCTAGATCTATTAATTCGATATCTTTCTTTTTGACCAATTCGGGTTCAAAATCAGTACCCAATAAAGTTGACTTAATTTCCGTCATCATTTTTGGATCAGGTGTGCATATTTCTTGAATTCCTATTTCAATAATTTTCCATAACAGTTTTTGATCTGGATCATTATCATTTAGCTCTTTTGTTATTTCGGCAACCAAAGCAACTGGCGATAGAAATGTTGTAGTGATTGCAGGATTATTAAAGGAGTCTGCTCCTTTGGCATTTCCAGTAAGATGATCTTTACCTAGTTCATTAAAAGCGCTAGCCTCAATTTTGGAAAAAAATGTATATATTGTTGAATCAATAGGATCTTTAATTTGAGCTCCTGTGAGTAATCCTTGAAATTTAGTACCAATGTTAGCAACACATCCTTTATAGGTTTCAGGATCAAAAAATAGAGCTGCTACATAATTAATCCCCTCGGGATTGTGGAGTAGATTGGCGAAATTATTTTTTTGTTCTTGAAACATATCTTTCACCAAAATTCTATTGGCATCGGTTATAAGATTTAGGTCTTTGACATCTGCCCCAACAAGCTTTATAAGAAAATTAGATATATCATCAGGAGAAGGGGATTTACTTTTGAATAATTGCGCAAGTTCTGAATCTAGAGATTTTTTTGTTTCTTCGTCAAGATCTGGTTTTGTTGAGAAATTTATTTTATAATTAACAAGCTCTTCATCGTCATATGTTTTAACGGAAGGAATTTTGTCTTTTAAATAATCACAAAGAATTTGCATTGATGGAAGTGTTGGCTTCTTGTCACCAAGCAATATTTTAAGATTCTCATAATCTGTTTTAGATATATAAGAGTTTCTTTCAGGAATAATAAATTTACTTTTTAGCTCCTCTAGAATTTCTGGCTTTATAAATTGCACAAAATATTCCAATTTTCCTTTTATATCAAGATAAGAAAATAGGTCTGTTAATTTTATTTTATTTAATTTTTTAACATCAATTTCAAGATCAGACTTTAATCTTTCTACAGCAGACTCTTGTAGGGAATTTTCTAAACTAGCTGATAATAAACCAGAAATAGATGAATATAGATTAGAAATTCTACCAGAGCACATTTCTAAAATAAGATCTGTCGACAAACCTTTTTGGGCGAGTGAATCTATGACTCTCAAAGCGTTATCTGAATCACTAACTTGATTTAAAAAACCTTTTATCACAGAAATTTTCTCATCTATTTTAAATTTATCAAACAAGCCTTTGGAAATGAACCCCTCCAATAATTCAACCTGAAGAGTTTGGTTATTTGGATATAAATTGGTTGTTAAGTTAGTCAATTCTTGAGCTGATAAATCTACATTTTTGCATATAGTTATGATTTTATCATGACTATATTTACTGCCTAATAGTTCGGTGTTAATAACCCTTAAAACAAGATCGTATTTTTCTAATTCATCTTGATTTATAAAATGAACAACCATTGACGTTCTAATAGAGCTATCTGACTTTGTTAAAATCCCTAATTGTTCAAAGGTTATTATACTTCCAAGATCTACCCAAGATTTAAATAATTCAGTCCTATAAAAATCGTCAATTGTTAAAAATAATTCTTCGAATTTTTTAAAATCTGAATTGTTTTCTTCAAACCATTTTTTTGACACATCGATTCTTATTTTATCACTTCCTATTTTTAGTTGATCACCAACCATGTTTAGTATTTTTTTCATTTGACCGGCATCTAAATTTGTTGCATTTTTTGCAACAAAATCAATCGCAATTTCTCCTCCATCTTTTAAGTTTAAAAGTAAAAGTTCCTTTTCTAATTCTGCAATATTATTCGCTTGTGATTGTCTAGGCATAATATAAAATTTTAAATTAATAAGTGGAAAAATTTTTGTTCAGACAAATATAGTTATCGGTAGGAATTTGTAAATCTGATGCGTGTTTTACTTAGGAAAATTTTCCTCTATTTTGTCCGTCTTTTTGGTGATGGATTCACCATCGCTATCTGATTGATGATTCAGGTAGGATGAGAAAAGCTGATAAACGCCGTTATAACTCAATTCTTGGGCGTATAAATTGCCGGAAACTTTACTGGCAATCTTGCTACTATCAATTGTAAAAAAAACGATAATGCAAATTAAGAATGGGGCAAGACTTAATTGAAAACGTTCTTTAATAGTTGTTTTTCGTCTAATATTTTCCAGGATATTTTTATAAGTAGAAAAGAAAATAACGGCGCTAATAACTAATATTGAGGCTGATATCCAAGCAACTGGATAAGTTTCAACAATATTACTAATTAGTTCTGTGGTGTTTGTTAAATAATAGGCGGCGATCAAATTAAAGCGGGTGGAAAATTCAGTCCAGAAAAACCATTCGGCAAAAGCGCTAAAAATAATGCCATAAATTAATGAAAAATAGAGCAGTAAAATAAAATAATTATGGAATTTTTTAGTAAAAAATTTGCTTGGAACTAAGATATAGTAAAGCAGAGGAATACAAGATAGGTAGGTTAGGGTAATAAAATCAAAAAGAAGTCCGGTAAGATAAATTTTGGCAATCAGAATTAAAGAAAAATCAATTTGATCATGTTTTTCTACTAGAAAAACTGTTCTGGTTAGAATTGAAATGATCGCAAAAATTCCAAAAATATTTGCCCAGCAAAATTGACTTGTAATTCCTTTCTCAAATTGGCTGGTTTTCATTTTTATTTAATTCTTTCGCAAAATACCATTTTCTAAAATAGCTAAAAGCATGGATTTTGCTTTACTTTCAGGAAATGACTTTAGATTGTTTTTTGCTAAATCGTGGTAATGAATTGCCTTGTTTTTGACATCTTCTAAAACATTATATTTGTTTATTAAATCCATTATTTGAGTAAAAGATTCTGAGTCTTTTTCGTCACTCATTAAATTATTTGCAAATATCGCTTTAATTTTAGATTTTTCTGCTTCATCGGCTTTTTTGTAAGTCAGGATGATTGGAAGAGTTATTTTTCCTTCGTAAAAATCATTACCAATTTCTTTCCCTAAAGTTTTTTCATCAGCAGAATAATCTAAAATATCGTCAATTATTTGAAAGGCAATTCCTAGATTATTGCCAAAATCAGCTAAAGCATTTTTTGTATCTTGGTCGCAATTATTAATTATCGCTCCAACTTTTGTGGCCGCAGAAAATAGAATTGCCGTTTTGGAGGTGATGATTTGCAGATATTTTTCTTCAGAAATATTGATATCGTTAGAATTCATTAATTGTAGAACTTCCCCGTCAGCCATAATTCCAGAGGTTTTTGATAGAACATCTAGAGTTTCTAGCGAACCATCTTTAACCATCAGCTGAAAGGCGACAGAGAGTAAATAATCTCCAACTAAAATACTGGCTTTATTATCCCAAATTGAATTAGCGGTTTTTCGTCCTCTTCTTAAAGAAGATCCATCAACTACATCGTCGTGAAGCAAGGTTGCGGTGTGTATTAGTTCAATTGCCGCTGCCAAATTGCAATGTCTATTTCCGGAATTATATCCGCAAATTTTTGCCGCAAGAATAGTTAAGATTGGGCGAATTCTTTTGCCGCCACTTAAAACTAAATGATTGGTAATATCAACAATCATTTCAGCCTTATCTTTAGTGCTTATAATGATGGTTTCATTAACGGCTTTAAGTTCTTCAGCTAGAGATAGACTAATTTTGGCAAATAGAGTTTTTGTAGAGTTTGTCACTTGGATTAATTTAGTTTTTTAGAAATAAAAGATATTAGTCCCTGCTTATTGATCAGAAAATTTTTTTCCCACCAATGGTATTTTGCAATTTTTAAAATTCTGCCAATGTCCCTAGGATTTATTCCTAGGTTAATTAAGTCATTACCGTTGATTGGGAAATCAGGGATTATAGACGAAGTAATCATTTTGTTTATTACAAGAAAATCATCAACAAAATTCTCAAAATCATTATCTAAAGCTAATGCTAATAAATAAATATCTGATAATTCTTTGTGATTAAATTTCAGCATTAATTTTAATAAATCTTTTTTTGAAATTTTAAAATTAGCAATAAATTTTGATTTTGTAATTTTTTCTATGTGCTTCTTCTCGTTCTTGGAAAGGGTTAAATGATATGATTTATCACCTATTAACATGGCTAAAAATAATGTGGTTTCAAATTCTCTTTTCAGTAACTTCTCCAATTTGAAGAGTCTTTTTATCTCATTAAGTTTCTTTTGATCAATAGAATTGAATATTAATTCTAAAATACCAGCCTCAAACATTTTTTGTAGGGTAGATGACAGGTTTTCTCTATTTTTGCATTTGAAGAGTTTGAATAATTCCTCTCTAACTCTTTCCCTCGATAAATCTTGAATATGATTCTTATGTTTTATGCAGGCTTTAAGGCCTGATTCATCAATTTTTTTGGCGTGAGAACATGAAAAACGAAAGAAGCGTAGAATACGCAAATAATCTTCTGAAATTCTAGAGTCGGCATCTCCAATGAAGCATACTATTTTATTTTCTAAATCATTAATTCCGCCAAAGTAATCATAAACATTTCCTGCAAAATCAATAGATATAGCGTTAATAGTAAAATCTCTTCTTTTAGCATCTTCAAAAAAATCAACATGAAATTCAACTTCACAATCTCGTCCAAAGTTTTCTACGTCTTTTCGAAGTGTGGTAATTTGAAATTGCTGATCGTCAATAATAGCGGTGATAGTGCCATATTTTGCTCCGCTTTGAATGGTCTTGATATTATTTTGATTGAGAATCCTGGTAGTTTCTTCGGGTGTGTATTTGCAAGCTAAATCAAAATCGGCATTGTCAATATTGTTGTCAGATAAAAAATCTCGTACTAATCCGCCAACAAGACGAATTTCGTCTCCATTTTTTAATAGTGCATCAAAAATATTTTTGGTTTGGGGGGAAAAAGGAAATAAGATTTGATTGCTAGAATTAGCGTATTTGGCCATTCTTGAAATGACGGTTGGACCGAATTTAAATCAGGTCGATTATGAGTTTAGGTGCTATAAAGCATTTCTTGGTTTAAAATTAAAAAACTCGCATCAATGTTAATATTGAGGCGAGTTTTTTAGTTCTTAAACTATTTTAGCTAGCATTTTCAGCGATATGCTTAACTGCGCTACCAACAGTAGTGATATGTTCTGCAGCTTCATCAGGAATTTCGATTCCGAATTCTTCTTCAAAAGCCATAACAAGTTCAACTTGATCAAGGCTATCAGCCCCAAGATCGTCAATAAAGCTAGCGGTTTCAATTACTTTACCGGCTTCAACACCTAAATGGTCAACGATGATTTTTTTTACTTTATCAAAGATTTCTTGATTGTTAGACATAAGTTATAGAATTTAATTGTTAAAAAAATAAAAAATTATTTTGCATACTAGTCATTTTTGAGGCGCAAAATATATTGGACACAAACTTAAATAGCAAACAAAAGATGGTTAAATAGCTTAAAAATTTAAATTAATTGTCATAGTAATTTAGGCGCAAAACAATATTGGAAGATCTAATTCCAAATTGACATTAATTGTTTATTTTGAGCACTAAAGCCGGTGATATTCTCTATGATTTTAGCCATAGATTCTTCACCAAGCATTTTACTTAATAAGGATCCTTCGGGTTTCTTTAGATCGATATCTTTAATTAGTAATCCTTTAGTATCAATTTTTTGGGTCTCAAGATATTTAATAGCTGCTACTTTTCCACCAATTTCATCTATTAGGCCGCTTTCAAGAGCTTGCCTGCCGGTGAATATTCTGCCATCAACAATATTTATAATCTTATCTTTTTTTAATTTATCACCGCGACGTTCTTGAACTAAATCGGAGAAAAACTCATAACTGTCTTGAATCGATTCATTGATGACTTTATTAACTCTGGGGTTAGTTTTTTCAAAAGGAGAAGGTGCGCCTTTTAAATCGGAAGATTTGTAGGTTAAAAATTTAACTCCAATTTTATTAGCAAGTTCCGTAACCTCACTGCTTTTCATAATAACGCCGATAGATCCAGTTATCGTTCCATTTCTGGCAATAATGTGATCTGATGCGATAGCTGCCATATATCCTCCAGAGGCAGCAAGGGCTCCCATAACCACAACGATTGGTTTATTTTTGGAAATCTCTCTTAAATTTTCATAAAGAATTTCACTACCAACAATTCCTCCACCAGGGCTGTTAATATTAACTATCACAGCTTTAACATTTTTCTTCGTGGAAATTTTTTCAAGTATTTCGGATCTGTAATTGTCTTCAAATATTATTCCTTCAATGTTAATGCTAGCAATATAGTCTCCAGCATCATCAACCTTGTTGGCATGGTCGCCAGATCCAAATAGAACTCTCGTAGCGAGTAAAGTTACGACAATAATCATTAGAAATGAAATATTCTTCCATTTTCTAGCTTGGTCTCGCAAATGAATTAGTGCCGTAAAATTATCGGAAGATATAGACATAAAATAAAAATTTATTTTGATTCTTTTTCAGCCTTTTGTGCAGATTCTTGTAGAGCTTCACCAAGGATAGTTCCTAAGCTAGATCCTCTAGAAGCTTCACCATCGTTAGAATAGATGTAAGTGTCTTGCTCATCAGATTCCATATCTTTGATTGAAAGAAGCATTTTACCAGTAACATTGTTTAGTAATGTAACTTTAGCTTCAAGACGATCATTGATTTCAAACTTTTCAGTTTTCTGATCTTGTTTATTTTTACTTACGTCAAGTCTTTTGATGATTGCTTTAAGTCCGATGTCAAGTTCAACTTCTAAGAAGTCTTTTTTAACATTAACAACAACACAAGAAACTACAGAATCAGTTTTTATTTTAGTAATTTCAGTTTTGAAATTATCTTTTTCAAGTTGCTTGATACCAAGAGAGATTCTTTCTTTTTCATAGTTACTACCTAGAATCATAACTTTGATTTTTTCATCTTTCTTGAAGTTTTTGATAAGATCTTCACCATTTTCTTTCCAAGAAACATCTGAGATGTGAATTAAGCCATCAACTCCGCTTTCGAAGCCAACAAATAATCCAAACTCAGTGTAGTTCTTAACAATTCCTTCTAGAACATCACCAACTACATGAGAGTCGGAGAAGTTTTGCCAAGGATTTTTGTCACATTGTTTCATTCCAAGTGAGATTCTGTGGTTTTTGGAATCAATATCTAGAACCATTACCGAAACTTCTTGTCCAGAAGTTAAGAATTTATTTGGAACTAGGTTATTTTTAAACCAACTCATTTCTGAAACGTGAACTAATCCTTCGATGCCATTTTCTATTTCAACGAAAGCACCATAAGTTGCGATGTTGGTAACTTTACCTTTAACAACACTTCCGACGGGATATCTAGTTTCTATTGACTGCCAAGGATTTTCTTGAAGTTGCTTCATGCCAAGAGAAACTCTTTTAGTAGCTTCGTCATATTTAATGATTTGAACTTTAACTTGTTGTCCAATAGCTAGAGCTTCTGACGGATGGCGAACTCTGCACCAAGAAATATCAGTTAAATGCAATAGACCATCGAAACTTCCGAAGTCAATAAATGCACCATAGTCGGTGATGTTTTTAACCATACCGTCCATAACATCGCCAATTTTGATTGTAGCTAGAACTTCAGTTCTTTCTTTATCTCTTTGACCTTCTAAAATAGCTCTTCTAGAGACAACAACGTTACCTCTTAAATCGTCTATCTTAAGAACTAAGAATTTTTCAATTTTGTTAATTAAGAAAGTATCATCAGTTAAAAGCATGGTATCAACTTGACTTCTTGGTAAGAAGGCAGTGATTCCATCAACATCAACAGCGTATCCACCTTTAACTTTTCCAAGAACTCTACCTTCGATAACAGTTTTGTCTTCCAGGCAATTTTTTAAGAAATTCCAATTATTAAATTTTCTAGCGTTATCACGGCTGATAAGTAGATCACCTTTTTTGTTTTCTAATCTTTCAAGCATCACATCGACAACATCGCCTTCTTCAATATTTCCATCAGGTCTGAATTCGGTTGATGGAACATAACCGATTGATTTAGCACCAACATCGATAGCAACACCTTTATCACTAATGCCAACAACAACACCTTTTACAACGGTTCCTTCTTTGAGTATTTGACAATCTTTTTCATATTCCGCGAATAATTCGGCGAAACTTTCAGTTAAGATATATTCTGATTCTGGTTCTGGATTTTTAATTTGAGATTTAGTCATATAATTGGAGCTAAAAGCGGAGTTAAGGTTGGTAAAAATAAGAGGAATTCATTGTGAAAACTTCTAAAAATAAGGATAGAGCACTCTAAAGATCGTTTTTTAAAAATCAACAAAAATTTGAGGGATTATTTGATTTCGGGGGTTGGCGTTAATTTAGAAGCATTGTTTGCCCTTTTTTTTGCAGCCTTCTCCCTCAAAGTTTGATAATATTTAGAAACTGATCTGTTGTGATCTCTGAGATTAGAGGAAAAAATGTGAGTTCCATTCCTGCCAGTAGCAACGAAATATAAATATTTTGTAGTAGGAGGGTTTAAAACCGCTTTGATAGAATCGATTCCTGGGTTGCAAATTGGGGTTGGCGGAAGTCCATAAATGTGATAAGTGTTAAATTTGGAATTATTTCTGATATCTTTTCTTCTGATTGAACGCTCAAGACCGGTATCTCCGAAAGTAAAAGAATAAATTATGGTTGGGTCTGATTGTAATTTCATCCCTATTCGGAGGCGGTTAGTGAATACGGATGCAACAGTTCCACGTTCAGCTTGATTACCGGTTTCCTTTTCAACAATTGAAGCAAGAATTATTGCTTGAGCTTTTGTTTTAACTGGAATAGTTGGATCTCTTGTTTCCCATAAATCATCTATAGTTTTTTGCATTGCAAGTTGCATTCTCTTAATTGTCAGAGATTTTGAATCGTTATAGGAATAAAAATAAGTTTCAGGAAGAACGGAGCCCTCAGGAATATTTTCAGGAACTTCGCCAATTAGACCATGTGAATTGCCAACTATTTTTAAAACTGAATTTGAACTTAATCCTTCAGCAATAGTAAATTTACGAAAAGAGACATATCCCTTAATCATTTTATGCATCATTTTATGAAAAGAGAGATTCTTCTCGAAGAAATATTCTCCATAACGCACTGTTGGGTTATAGCCTTTAACAAGTTGGGCAATATATAAAAAAGAGGCTGGATGACGAACGATATGTTCTTTGTGGAGTTGTTCGACTACTTGTCTGAAAGTTTGACCATTTTCAATAATGAATTTTTTATCATCCATATGATAGCTATTTGGCGCGTTGAAATACATTATCAGTGATAATACTGAAATTAGCACGCCAAAAACTATAAGCGAAAAAAGAACGCAGATTTTATGAATAATCTTTTTGAGCATTCTTTTTAGATTTTCTTAAGTACAAGACAAGCATTGGTTCCACCAAATCCGAAGGAATTTGACATTGCAATGTCAAAAGTTTTTTTCTTAGCAACTTTTGGTGTCAAGTCAATATCACAAGATTCAGATGGATTGTCTAAATTTAAAGTAGGAGGAATAATTCCGTCTCTAAGAGCAAGTAAGCTAAATACTGCTTCTACTGCACCAGCTGCTCCAAGTAAATGACCAATAGAAGATTTGGTTGAAGATATGGAAACTTTATTTGCATGATCACCAAAAACTTGTTTAATTCCGCCAATTTCAATTTCATCTCCAAGTGGAGTTGAGGTTCCATGAGCATTAATATATCCAACTTCTTCTGGTTTAATTCCAGCATTATTCAGAGCCATTTTCATTGCGCGAACTGCTCCTCTTCCAGAGCTTTCTGGTGCTGTAATGTGGTGAGCATCTCCTGATGCTCCATAACCAATTACTTCACCATAAATTTTAGCGCCACGTTTTTTAGCGTGTTCATATTCTTCTAGAATTAAAATTCCTGCACCTTCACCCATAACAAAACCATCGCGGTTTTTATCCCAAGGTCTAGATCCTGCTGTTGGATTTTCGTTAAAACTAGAGGAAAGAGCGCGAAGAGCGATAAATCCGCCAATTCCAACTGGGCAAATAGCAGCTTCAGCGCCACCACAAACCATAACATCAACATCGCCATATTCGATCATTCGAGCTGAATCTCCAATAGCGTGACTTCCGCTTGCGCAAGCAGTTACGATGCAATGATTAGGTCCCATAAAACCATGCTTAATTGAAACTTGACCTGAAGCAAGATTAGCAAGACTAGATGGAATGAAAAAAGGACTAATTCTTTTAACGCCTTTTTCAATAAGAACGGAGGTAGTTTTTTCGATTTCAGGAAGTCCGCCAATTCCAGAACCAATCATTACACCAGTTCTAAATTGCTCTTCTTCATTTTGAGGTTTCCAGCCAGAATCTTTAATTGCTTCATCGGCAGCGCCAAGGGCTAGTTGAATGAAACGATCAGTTTTCTTTTGTTCTTTTGGATCGAGATATTTATTAACATCAAACTCATCTTCCGCTGTGCCATCTTTAACTTCTCCAGCTATTTTGCAGGCAAAATCTGTTGTATCGAAACGGGTGATGGAGGCAATTCCTGATTGACCTGCAATTAATCTTTCCCAAGTTTTTTTAACATTACCAGCAAGGGGAGTAACGGCGCCAATACCAGTTACAACAACTCTTCTTTTTGACATAATATTTATTAGATTTTAAGTTAGAATTTTATTAATTTTAAAACGAGGCTTAAAAATGAAGGTGGTTTTTTTACAATAGCTGATTATATTTTGGAAGAGTATTCTGCAAAATACATGGCGATTACCCAATCTAAAGCTTATAGAAAAACATTAAATAACTCTTCATAAAATAATCTTGAATATAATTAACCATAATTTCCAAACGATAATCATTGGCGCTGGCGGAGCAGGTCTGATGGCGGCACTTTCTTGCGCTGAAAATGGTGTAAAAAACGTGGCAGTAATTAGTAAAGTTTTACCAACTCAAAGCCACACAGTTGCAGCAAAAGGGGGAATTAATGCTGCGCTTGGAAATGTTAGTGGCGATAATTACGCTTGGCATTGTTTCGACACCATTAAAGGAGCAGACTACATAGCCGATCACGATGTGGTAGAGTTAATGTGTAAATTGGCTCCAAAAACCATTATCGATTTAGAAAATATGGGAGTGGTTTTCTCGCGCGCGCAAAACGGGAAAATTGATCAAAGAATTTATGGAGGTCAAAAAACTAATTTTGGAAAAGGAAATCTAGCCCATCGTGCCTGTTTTTCCAAAGACAGCACTGGCCACACAATTTTAAATACTCTTTATCAGCAATGTTTGCGAAAAGGCGTTAAGTTTTTCAGCGAATATTTTGTAACTGATTTGTTAAAAACAAGTAATAAAAAGTTCTGCGGAGCTATTGCAATCGATTTATCATCTGGAGAAATAAATATTTTCAATTCTAAAATCACCATTCTGGCAACTGGTGGATATGGTCAAATTTATCAGCACAATACTTCATCAGACATTTGTACCGGCGATGGGGGAGCTTTTGCTTTGAAAGAAAATTTGGCGTTGGAAGATATGGAATTCGTGCAATTTCACCCGACCAGCCTGTATGGAACTGGAATTTTAATTTCAGAAGCAGCAAGAGGAGAGGGTGGTTTTTTGGTTAATGGCTTGGGTCAAAAATTTATGACTAAATATGCTCCAGAATATGGCGATCTAGCTTCCAGAGATGTGGTATCAAGAGCAATTGCTACCGAAATTTATGAAGGCCGAGGCGGCGGAG
This sequence comes from Rickettsiales bacterium, assembly GCA_047619265.1. Classification (GTDB taxonomy): domain Bacteria; phylum Pseudomonadota; class Alphaproteobacteria; order Rickettsiales; family UBA1997; genus JAJTCH01. Next base: position 13,445 of record JBLHNE010000013.1, read on the forward strand.
AAAAAAAAGATCAGGTTTATTTAGATATTCGTCATTTAGGGGAAAAGAAAATCATTGATAAAATTCCCACTATTTTAGAAATCGTCAAGTATTTTTCAAAAATTGATCCATTAAAAGAATTAATTCCCATAGCTCCAGCCGCTCACTACACAATGGGTGGAATTCCGACTAATATTGATTGTGAAGTTCTAGACGGAGAAGAAAAAGTTTTGGGCTTGCTGGCAATTGGAGAAGCAGCTTGTAATTCAGTTCATGGAGCTAATCGATTAGGTTGTAATTCGCTTTTAGATATTTTGGTTTTTGGAAATGTTTCAGGAAGAACATCGGCAAAAATATTGCAAGAAGGAATTAATATTGGCGACAATAAGGAAGATTTAGAAAAGAAAATTAACCGTATTAAAGAAATTCTCGTTCAAGGAAATGGAGTTGGAGCGATTGAAGTTCGTGAAATTAAACAAAAACTAAAACAAACAGTTGAAAATTTCATCGGGGTTTTTCGCAATCAAGAATTGATGGAAAAAGGTTTAGCAGAGCTTTTAGAATTAAAAGAGAAATTAAATTTAGTAGAAATAAAAAATAAAAATCTCATTTGGAATGATGAAATAATCGAATTCTTTCAAACCGAAAACTTACTTCTAGGAGCCATTGCTACCGCATATTCAGCCCTTAAAAGAACCGAAAGTAGAGGCGCTCATTTTAGAGAAGATTTTACAAAAAGAGATGATGAAAATTGGCTAAAACACAGCCTAGTAAAATTTGACATCCAAACTAACAGCTTTGAATTTAAAACGAAGGAAGTTAGATTGTGCGCCATCGGTCGGGAAGGAATTATTATTGTTCCTGAAACTAGAAAATATTAATTTAATTACTAGTAAATAGTAACTAGTAATTAGTAACCAAAAACACATGTTACATTCTCCAAATCTAAACGTAATTGTTAAATCATTAGAAAAAGTTTCAACTCGTTTAGCGCGAGATTTTGTTGAACTTGAAAATTTGCAAAGTAATAATTTTACAGCAGCAAAATTTGCTAATTCTTGCTATAAAAGAATTGAAGAAACTTTAATAGACGAACTTAAAAAAGTTCGTGGAAGATATAATTTTGAAATTATTGGCGGACAAAAAATCGTTAACGATCCAACTAGCGAATATCAATATATAGTTTGCCCTGTCGATGGATTATTAAATTTATCGCGCGCCATTCCTTCTTTCACCAGCTTTGTGGCTTTAGAATATGTTGCTAAAGATGGATCTTCAGAAGTCATTAATACGGCAATTTTAAATGTAGTAGGAAACGAAACCTATCCTTGCGAAAAAGGTTCTGGAGCATTTTTAAACAACCGTAAAATTCGTGTTTCAAGACGCGAATTAAAAGATGGATTACTTTGCTCGCTGGCAAATCACGATTTAATCAATCATGCAATTGTTCAAGATTTAAAAGAAAATAAAGCAACTTTCCAAACTAGCAATTGTGCTAGTCTCGATATTGCTAATTTTGCATCAGGAAAAATTGATCTATGTGTTTTTAATGCTGCTGATAAAAGATTTCTTCGAGGAATTTTACTTCTAGCTGTTGAAGCTGGCGGGAAAATAATCGAAAAAGATGGCTTAATTTTAGTCGTAAACGAAAAATTCAAAATCTCTTAAATCAACTTTTTCCACAACCACTAAACTAACTAAATAACATGCAATTCATTGATGAAGTAAAAATATTTGTAAAATCTGGTAAAGGTGGAAATGGTACGGTGGCTTTTCGTCGTGAAAAATATATTCCTCGCGGTGGGCCAAATGGTGGCGATGGTGGAAAAGGTGGAGATGTGGTTTTTGAATGCGTAAAAAATCTTAATACTTTGGTTGATTTTCGTTTTCAGCAACATTTTGAAGCTCAAAATGGTCAATCAGGAAGAGGAAGTAATTGCCATGGTTCTAATGGTGAAGATTTAGTTTTACAGCTTCCAATAGGAACGCAAGTTTTTGATGAAGCTACAGAAACCTTGTTGGTAGATATGGTTGAAGAAGGTCAAAGAGTCGTTATTACTACAGGTGGAAAAGGTGGTTTTGGAAATGCTCGTTTTAAAAGTTCGGTAAATCAGGCTCCAAAAAGAGCTCTTCCG
>JBLHNE010000014.1:0-15085 GCA_047619265.1 Rickettsiales bacterium
TTACAAAACTAAACCACAGGAAAATTGCAATGCACAATAATCAAAAATTAGATTCTAAGCAAATTATTGCCAGATTTAAAGAAGCGGTTCTTACCCTTAAAAAACTACCATCGGTCAGAGTTCGCGGATATTTGAATGCTTGGCCAGATATTGTTTACAGTGAAGTTGAAATTAGGCGGATGGACAAAAAAACCAAAACTTGGCAAGTCACGCCCGAAGCGGTTTCTAGAATGGAAGAAGTTCTTAGATGGTGGGCTTTAATCGAAGAAATTGAAGATAAAAAATTGGTGTGGATGAGGGCGGAAGAAACTCCTTGGGATGAGATTTGTAAGGTTTTTGGAATTTGCCGATCGGCGGCAAATAAGAAATACAAGAAAGCTATTGATAAAATATATTATGTAATTTCTTAATCTTTAGGTGGAAAATGGTATCTCAGGATTTTTAAGTCCTGGCAAAGCTAAAATATATGAGAGGAATCGATATTATGATATTGCGCCTAACTAAAATTAATTTTAGTTTCACTGCCTAAATAAAAGGCCAGATCAATACAGTTCACTTAATAATTTTTAAACTTCCACCAGAATTCGGTCTAATAACCCTCCCCTTCCCGGGAGGGTCAAAACCTTTAGGTTTTGGGGGAAATTTAGTTACTAAGTGAACTGTATTGAAGGTCAGATCTTTTCCATTGCTTCTTTTTTGATTTCATCAATCAAATCGCCAACTCTTGTTTGGCCGATATGTTTTGATTCTAGTAAAAAATCTTTTTCTTGAACAGATTCTAAATTTTTCTGTGCTTTTTGGATGGCTCCTTCAATTTCTTCAGAATAAATATCTTTGTATCTAGACGGACCTTTCTTTGGACGAGTCTTGTCTAAAATGTTTGCAATCTTTTGACTTAATCTAGCATCCTTCTTGACATGATTTTTTGTAAGCAATAATTCATTTGATGAATTAAAAAACTCAGTTTCCTTACCTGAAATTTGAATATTTCCAAGATGCAAAAATAGCCAAACTTCAAAACATGGGTTACTTATTGCTATTTTAAATCCATTCTCTTGAGCTACTGAAATTGTTGATTGAAGATTTGTATGTAAATCAACATCACAAACCATCCAATAAGATTTTGGCCTTTCTTTAGGGCGGTAGCCAAAATATTTTCTTTTTATTGTTTCAAGATTTTGCAACAAGTATTGAGGATGTGACTTTGAATTTGAAGGAATAATTTCCAGCTTTATGACATCCTTAAATTTTTCTTGTATCATCTCAAAATATTTTAATTCCGTAGCATCCCCCTCAACAGCAATAACAATAAAATGCTCGATTGAATCTTGACGACGAGCATATTTATTAAATTTGATTTTTTGTGGTTTTTTAATCATTTTTAATTATCCATCCAATTTCTAATAAAAGGAATAGCTCCAAAACGACCTTGTAAATAGCCTTTTGAAACAATCAGATCTTCCCTAACATTCTTAAATTCTACTAAGGAAGTAAAATGAGTGTTAAGATTTTCATCCTTTTCAGCGAACCATATTTCGTCTTTACGCAATAAAGATAAGTCTAAAAGATTGGTATCGTGAGTTGTGAATATTATTTGATTTTCTGAATTCTTACCAAGTTTAAAAAACATATTTATTATGTCTCTTGCGACGCAAGGATGTAGACTCTTTTCAATTTCATCAATGATAAAAATCGATTGAGGGTTTAGTTTTTCTGAATTTTTTGAGTTAGTAGAGAAAAGCATCGGAATTAAATCAAAAATTCTGCGAATTCCGTCAGATTCTTGATCAAGGGTAAATTCTTTTCCATTTCTTTTAATCAAGATTTCAATTTGCTTAACTCCTTTTTCATCAACGCTAAGATAAATCTTTTTGTTATCTGGTCCGGGAATCTGAATAGAAACGGCTTTTTTATTTTCTTTAAAACCGTCCAATAAGTGATTAAAAACGATCTCTGCAATTTCATTTGGAATTCCTCCAGATATTTCACTTGGTTTTTTTATTAAAGTTTCCTTTTCAAAAGAAACATCATTAATCTGCCAATCAATTTTTTTAAGAACAGTTTTGGCAAAATCAGAAAGTTCTTTTTCTTTAAAATAAACTGAATGCTTTACTCCTCGAATAATAGCTATTTTTCCAAACCACTTAATTAAATCTTGTGCAAATTTTACACCATCATCTGATAAACGATGCAACAGAAGTTCATTTATTTTTACAGCCTTTTTTGAATATTTTTCAAAAAAACGTTTCTCTTTTTTGATCTCATCAACAATTTTTGAAATTTCTTTGTCGTTACTTATCTTGTCTCCTTCTCTTTTAAAAAAAGTTTTTGCTTTAGTTCCGTTAAGACTTGTCGAACAGAGCCATTCCAACACCACTTCTTTGGAAGTTATTTCGAATCCATATTCATAAATGGACTCGTCTAATTTAAATTCAAAAACAAATTTGCTTTTACCGCTTTTGCAAAATTTATTTTGACTAGAGGTTAAATTATGCTTCTCAATTCCTTTTTCAGGGGATTCAATAATATTTTTAGCATAGTTGATTGCTTTGATAAAATTAGTCTTTCCAGAGGCGTTGGCTCCATAAATAACAGCACCCCTTAGAACGGAAATATTTGGTGAAATTTTAACCACATGACCTGGTAAACTTTTTGTTTTACTTGCCGCTGTATTTAAAAACTCAAACGCATTTTCTTTGTCGCCAAAAGACAGAAAATTTTCACAGGTAAATTTTATTAACATAATGACGGATTGTTTAAATTAACTTATTGAGATAAGTGCGTTAATTAATAATAGTTATAAGGAATTTTGCAACAAAGAAAGGTAATTAACTACGATTTTATCGTAGAAAGGCTTCTATTTATTGATAAAAAGAAGAAAATAGAGTCACAGCAAGTCAATCTTTCTGACTTCGCCATTTTCTGAGAAAATTTTTACAATTACATCGGATAGATTTTGGTCTTTGTCAAATTTTGTATTGATGGTGGCAAAGTTTTTGTGGGTGTAGTTGGTGATTTGCTGGTAGGAATAGTTTTTATTGCCAGATAATTTTCCCTTCTTGGCGGAAAATATTTTCATAGCGTGCCTTAAAAAGAATGGATTAGTATTGGTAATTGCGCTGGAGGTGATTTGGTGAAGCTTGATATTTGGGTGTTTATTGGAAGAAATATCAAATATTGCCGACATGTGAACATCGCCGCTGAGAATTATTATTGGTCTTTTGGTCTTTTGACCCAAATCAAATAATTGCTCCAAAATCTTATCAAATTCCGCCTTATGCAAATCGAGGCCCCAATGATCCCTAATATCGTCTTTTAGGCTTTTGAAATTTATTAATATTTCACTAGCAATGGTTTTAAGGTGAACAAAAGGAACTCCCGAAACGATAAATATTGGCGATTTACTACTGGATTTTTCTTGCTCTTCTAGCCAAATATCAAAACGATCATGTTGATCTTGTCCTAAAATTTTGTATTTGGTGTTTTGATTATTTATATCTCTGTTCATACGCAAATCAAAGAAATAAAAATCACCATTTTGATTAGATAGCGGGTAGTCAAAAACACCTTCCAAGGTATCTGGATTGTGGCTGTGTTGATATTCTAAATAAGATTTCTTGGCTGCGCTGAAAATATCATCAAAAACTCCAACATCTTTTTTGATTTTATCTTTGGCATATTTTTCTTTTTCTTCGTTGGTGTACGAGCCATATCCGTCAAAAATATCGTGGTCGTCCAGAGTCATGTAGTTTGGAAAATTGGATAATACGCTATTTATTTGCTCAATTGCCCAATTTGCTTTGTAGAAATTGCGATAGCATTCAAGCAAATTAGAGCCATTTTTTGCTTCCAAATAAATATTATTATGCTTCTTAGTGGCGTCTGAATAGATTTGGTCGCCCAAATGAATGATAAAATCAGGATTTTGCTCTTTAAGCTGGTCCCAAGCTTTTGCTTCAATTGATTTAACTCCTTTTTTATTGTAGGTGAAGGGCTGATTACAGCTAACAACAGCAAAATTAGAATCTTTTGCAGCAGCATCAAGAGTTGTAAAACTAGCTTCTTGGGCTGGATCTCCACCATAAATAATATGGTCTCCGTCATAAATCCAGCATTCATATTTATTATTTACCGATAGGTTTAAAGCCTCAATTACGGCAATATTATCTGAATTCTCATTATCGATTTTGAAAAATATTTCGTGGGTGAATTCACCATTTTGCGCAAGCCTGAGAACATATTCTTTATTGACGCCATCATTTCCACAATCGGCAATTCTGATCCATATTTTGCAAGAATTAGAAGTTGTGTGGCCAATAATGATGAGGTTTTTTAGATATTTTGAATAATGCATGATGTGGTAAATTTATTAAAAGTTGCTGTGGAATAGGAAAATTTTAAGCCCGTAATATTCTCGATCTTTTCTAGAGTTTCTTGATATTGACAAAAATCATCTTTTCTCTGGGAATTTTGCGGAAAAATAAAGCTCGCTATTTTTAATTGAGAATCTTCCTTGATGGCGATTATTTTCCAATAACCACTGGGAATTTGATAGTTAATTCTGCCAGCAATTCTGGTGTTTTTAAAGTCACATAATTTTTCGCCATCATCATAATAAGTTCCAGTAATAACATAAATAATCTTGTTTTTATTAAAAACTAATTGGCGAACATAATTTTCTAATTTTAGCCAAGCGCCACGATTAAGATCTGCTTTTTGCGGAGTTAGATTTGAAACATAATTGGTTTTTTTCCAGTCAGCTCCTTTAAAGCTCGCTAAAGGTGCTTGATGTCCACGATCATAGTCACATTTTTGATATGCACCCTCATAATCCTTAGGAATTAGAGCATATTTTTGGGGTATTTTTGGATCTTTTTGCCAATATCTACTGGTTTTGACAGCAAGATTGATATTTTTTGGAATGACTCTGTAGGCAACCCAATCGGCAAATTTGGTATTTTTATTTTGACTAAGGATAAAAATTCCGTGATCAGCAATAATATTGTTGGTTTTATTTTGATGGTAAGGGCAATAATCAAGACATGATTGGCTTTTTATTGGCTTGATATTTTGAAGCGGATTTTGGGCGACAGCTTCAAGATGGCAAAGCGCAACCAATAAAATTGGCGCTAGTTTTAGCATGTGAAATATCATTCAGAAAGTCGTTGGAAGGTAAAAGAGAAAGGTCGCAGCAATAACGTTCGCTTGATAATTTTAATTTCACACACATTAAGTCCGTTAACCCTCGCCTTGAGGGAGGGTTAATGGACCCAATTCTAGTGAAATTTAAGTCGTAAATGAATTTAATTTTAGTGGGACAATGGCGGTTGCGAACTTAGGCGAATACCTAAATTTGCATGAATAATTTGCGATCTAGTTAGGATTGCAGCGGATTTCCCATTCGGAATTGAAATCGTCGATTTGACGAAGAGTTTTTGCTGAAAGCAGTTTTTCGTTTTCCTGCTTAGTAATATTAATTGGATTGGCCCAAAGGCAAAAATTATCCAATTGTGTATTGATGCATCCGGCGACGAATAATATCAATATCGTCGCTTTTGCGTTTTTTACGCCTTTTTTTAGTTTTAATAATATCTTTAACATTTGCTTCTAATTTCTTAACTTTTTGATCATTTCTGCCCTTAAAATATCCAAGAATGAAGGTGATTATTACGCAACCGATCAATATGGATATTTGATTTAACATTCCTACTAACATTTCTTTTTATCTGATTTGGTTATTCTTTCAAAAACTCCCCAGCCAAGAAGTGCAGATCCGGCAAAAATTAGAGAATCTACTGATCCGTCCAATCTTTCAAAAGAGGTTATTGTTTCATGATTAATGGCATAAATAAAAAGCCCTAGTTTCATTAATGAACCTTGAATTAGACACACAGCTCCACCAAGTCTTTTGGAGGAGTTATTGCCGTTTGAATCTTGAATAAAATTCAATATTTCTGTTTTTTTCATAAATTATTGTGAAATTATTTTGATCTGAAATTTATCTGCTAAAATTTCATTGTTTTTTAAATGTCTTAAAGTCGACTTTGAGCCCAAAACTGCTAGCTGATCATCAATAAAACCCCATTTACTTCCAAATAGAATGCAGCCTTTAGTGTGTTGTTCTTTATTGCCATTATGAATTTCTACCCCCGTGCGATTGGGAACATTCAATATTTTCCAATATTGAAATCTACCCAAATTGTCACTAACAACTTCGTAGGTTCCTTCCGGAATACAAGAAATTCCAACCTCATTATTAATCCAAGGATTTTCTAAAGTTTTGCAGATTTCTTTATTTTCTTGATCAAGCAAAACCCCAAGAGTTGCTTCTCCAGATCGATATTTTCGTTTTAAAATTAATTTATTCATTTTGATATGATTGAAAGAAATCCAGCAGTGAGCAAGACCATTAATCCCACTACTAGCCATTTAATAAAAGCTCCAAAAGCATGGCTTTTGGCCATGCGAAATGATCTAAGCAATTCTCTTAAATTACGAATATCAATATGGGCGTTATGATCGTCTAGACCGATTGCCTTTAGGGCATCTGCAGCGCCCATTTTTGAGGATCTAGTCATTATTTCTTCAAGCTCTGTTTTTGATAAAATAAATCTTTTGTCTTCTCTCTTAGCCATTAAATTTTGTCGGTTGCTCTGATGGTAGATTTGTAGCCTTGGCTACTTAAATCGTGAGTTATTGAGGTGATAATCCACTGACTATCTTTTAAATATCGAATGTCGGGAATGGATATTTTTCCTTCAGTGGAAAGTTTTGGATTACCAACGATGGTAAGTTCTATCTGAGAAACTCCTCTACTTTGCTGCGCCAATTTGGCTTTAGCAGAATTTGTTGCTATTTCTTCATTAGGAAAAGTGAATCTCATTTCATAAGCAGGCTCTTCATTGCCAATTGTGACTTTTTTCTCCTTGGCAGTTTCAATATTTTGATATTTAGCGATGATTTTACCAAATTTAGCGCGGTCCAAAATGTCTAATTTCCAACTTGAAATTTGGTTTTCAAGAATTTGTATTGTCGCTATTAATTTTCCAGTGACTGATATTCCTGTGCTTTTTCTGGCAAAAACTAATTTTCCATCGATAAATTTAAATAAAGCATCGTGATTTTGAGCCAAATCTACCAAAAATGATAAATCACTCTGGCTGGTTTGATCGATATGAGGAATGTAAATTTGACTAAAATATGGATCAGTCAAAGCGATAAACTTGTTATCAAAAGCAATTCTTTGAATTATGAAACCCAGATTGGTTTTATGCCATGATTTGCTTTTTGGTGATCTAATTTTATTGCTTAAACCTTTACTTTTCGCATAGCTAGCTTTGGCGACAATTCGTAATTGCCCCGGAGAAGAAAGGCTGATATTGTCGACTGTAAAACTGCCCATGAAAGACAATTTATTATCGCTATCTAAAGCTCTTCCTTGATAGCCAAGATAGATTTTAAGGAGTGTTCCCCTAGCTGGAATATCTAGAACATGATCGCGATTATCTAGCAAAATTTCTGCTTTATCTGAAGCAAATCCAGTTTCATCAGAAATATTTAAAGAAATCAATCTTGTGGTTAAAAGATCGGTAATATCTTGATCGTCAGCTTCAATTTTAAATATTGGTTTCACGCTTGAGTATTTTTATGATTTATGACCAAAGTTTAACGGTCTCTTCTTGTTCTTTTTGGGTAATTTCTGGCAAAATAATTTTGGTTCCAGCGTCCAAAACATCGGGCTGGCATCCTAAACCATAATTGGCCTCTAAAACCTGTTCAACGGTGCCTAGCGTTGTTCCATAATATTGGTAACAAATATTATCCAAAACTTCGCCGTCTTTGGCTGTGTAGATTATGTTCATATTATTGAGTTGATTAAATTTTTAATAATTCCTCTAATGCCTTGTTTCTGATCTTCGCCATAGCGTTTTAGGGTGATGGAAAATGAGATTTTTCTAGGAGATCCGTCTTTTAAGAAATTTTCCTGATTTTCTGATATGCGCACAACGCACCATCTGCCAAAGGCTGATCCGGTTCCAGAAACTAAGAAAAGTGGCACGCCTCTTCCAGCTTGCGCCCTCATTAGCGAAACTTGTTGCAACCCTCCCTTAAATCCAGGATAGATCACTCCTTCAAGATCGATGGTTTCCACGCCAAAACCTGTGAATTGCAAAGCAGGATTGTTGCCAATTCTGCTGGTTTCTTGCCATTTATATTCACTTTGTCTTTTGAGTGTTTGATAGGCAGAGTTTTTGATTGCAAAGCGATAATCGCCAAGAATCATCATCATATCAATTCCAAGCAGGCTATTAACATTGAGCTTGCTGCTGATGTCTTTAAAATAATCTTTCATTAAGAATCATAATTTAAGGTTTGTTGTCTTGCGCCAAATTGTCGCAAAACTTCATCGAGAGCGATTTTTACCTGCTCTGCGATATTTAATTCGTCGTTATTTGCCGAGCTATTAATGGTGATTGGAGCAGAAACAGAAATGTTTGTTGTGCTATTAGCGCCAGAATTACTGGCATTATTTGCAGTCAAATTTTGACTTCCTGTAGTTGCCAAAACTCCCGGTTCATTTGCAGATACAGCATTTTCTCCTGAAAATTTCTTCACCACATTTCCAACTACGTCTTTTTTATCAAGATCTTCTGATTGATCTTTTTTCTCTTCTTTTTTATCGCCGCCGAAAATTCCGCCCATAAAGTTGAAGGCTTTACCAATTAGTTTTCCAACTGTTTTAAGGGGATTTAAGAAAATATTGATCCATTTAAAGGCTTTTTGAATCCAGCCGACAATTCCTCCAAAAAGATTGGCAAAGAACGCACTAATTGGTTTCCAATATTTAATAACCAGCACAGCGGAAACTGCAATTCCGGCAATAATAGCGCCAATAGGATTGGCAATAACTGCCAAACTTAATGCTCTAACAGCTGTAATTACTGGCCCAATAGCAGAGGTTACAATTCCCATGATTGAGGAAAAGGCGGTAATTGCTTGCCCAGCAATTGATAATCCATCTCCAAGAAAACCCAGAGTTGAACCAATTTTCATGGAAGCATTTTCAAAACCGACATATTTGGCAATGGCCATGTCGACATTTCTGGTTAAGGCAGGATATTTTTCGGTTAAAACATTAAATCTATTTGCAACATTCGTCACCGTTCCTGAAATTTGTCCGAGCGCCGCACCTGCTCCGCCAAGTTTAGGAGCTCTTAATGCTCCGCCGATTTTAGATTTTCTAGACTTCCTCTTGGATTTGGTGGATCTACTAGAATTATTGGTTTTATTGATGGTTTTTCCTAATTTTGACTTGGTAGTTTTAGAATTTTCAATAACCGTTTTATTACTAAAAATCTTCTTCACAGCCGCGGATGTTTCGCTGTATGAATCTGTTAGGCTTTCGTAGGTACCTTTAGTTTTATCAAGCGCTGATTTCATTTTATCAATAGCTTCAATTCCTTTGGTAGCAGAATTTTTCAGGCGCTCATAGGCTGATTCTTTTTCTGATCCATCTGAGCCATTAAAAATATTAGTAACTACAGATGAAATATCTTTGGCAGCTGATGAAGCCTCGCCATAGGCGTCTTTCAGGGTTCCGTAGGCATCTCTTGTTTCGCTAATTGATGATTGCATTTTTTCAATCGCTGTCGATCCTGCTTGCGAAGAATCTACCAAACTACGATATGCCGATCCTAATGTTCCTCCCACTTCTGCCGCGTCAATTCCAATATCTGCTAAAAATTCAGATGATGATGAAATCTGTTGTAGCACTTCATCTACTGAGTCTAGGGCTGATTGAGTAGATTTTAAAGCTCCTCCAATTTTGGGATAATCTAGATCTAGAGCTGATTGATCTTTAGACTTTACATCTTTGCTACTCGTAGCAGAGATGTCATTTTTTGAAGCATTTAATTTTTTAGTGGCATTTTCAAAAGCAGAGCTAAGTTTCTTAGAATATTGAGCAAAATCTTTGAAAGCCGTAATTTTATCAGCCTCATTGCTAGTTTGCTTAATGGTTTTTCCAAGAGTGGATAATTGCTTATTTGCCAATGAAATAGTCGTGCCGAAATTCTTGCTAGCTGTTTTTAAAATAGATTCTTCTGTGTTATTTGGCATTTTTTTGACTTTTTTAGAATTTTGCACCAAATCCCATCTTTAATTGTGCATAATAACTTCGTCTTTTTCGTCATAAATCAAAAAATTAAGCCCTTTATCGTCGGATACGAGGCTTAATTCTTCAATAATCTATGCCAAAAAATACTTTGTTCTTATGCGCAATTAAAGATGAGACTTGGTGTAATTAAATTCTAATTAAATGATTAATAGCTATGCCAAGCATAGCTCAAGATGGATAGTCTCTGGTGGGTTTAAGTCATAAATAGATACTTGGCCTAATAACCCTCCCCTTGAGGGAGGGTTATTAGGCCGAATTCTGGTGAAATTTAAGGCGTAAATAAATTTGATTCCGATGCCGGTCGTAGTTTGCGGGCTGCGACCTGCAACGAGGGCGCATAAATAAAATGCTCCGACTTTTACATCTTTCGAAAAAGAAGATTTATTTCTAAGAATTAGCCTCTTTCTCAAGTAAATTTGCCTGATCATAAAAAAGGCAAAATTCTTCCTCGTCTAATTCTAAAATTTCGGAAAGTTGCCAATTGGTTAGCTTAGAGAGGATAATGATGGCTCTTGTGATATCCCCTCTGATTTGAAAAAATCCATGTAGCCTTTTTGTAAATTGGCATAATCAGACTCATCCAATTCTTCAATAACGCTGGGCGCTACTTCGCAAAGATTGGAAAATAGACGAATTTCTTTTTCTTCATCAGGAGAATTCTTCATTTTAGAAACCAAAAGACGATCTTTTACTCTTGAGCGTCTCATATTCAGCTCATGAATGGTTTCTCCACTAGATTGAATTGGATAATTTAATTTTATGTTTTTCATGATTATTTGAGTTTTATTTAATGCCAATTCGTCATGCCGGAGCTACTATTTCATCCGACATGACGGCTATTTTGAACGTTACTAATTAATCAACTAAACCCCGATTGCTTCACGGATTTCAGCCATTTTATCAACGCCACCAATGACTCTAGTCATGTTGTTAACGTCGATTTCAACTAATTGTTCACCATCGATTTCAAGAGAATAATATCTGCAAGCAATGGTGCAGGCTAAACTGCCTTTTTCACCAGCGGCAAATTTACCCATATCCATTTCGGTATACATTCCGCGAAGTTTGATCACGATTGCACTAGTTGTAGTGTCGTCTTGAGTTGCACCTCTTAGAGTCACTTGAACTGCATCACCACTAATTAGACCAAATTGCTGTAAAACATTTGTGTCGTATTCAGATAGGGTGAAAGACGCTTCTAACTTTTCCATTCCCATATCAATGGCAACAGGAGCGTCCAAACCACCAGCACGATATTCTTCTGATTTGATGGTAAGTTTAGGAGGGTTAACTTCTTCACATTTTCCGGCGTAGCCTCTGCCATCAATGAAAAGATTGAAATTTTTTAGAATTTTAGGAATCATTTTTTTATTTATTTAAATTAAAATTAGAAAACCAATTCCTACTGTAAAAGTAGGAATTGGATGGGGATCCCCACAAAGCGGGGCGCCACTAATGTGGCGTAAAAACTATTTAAACCAACTCAGCTAAGTAATCATCGGTCATTCTAGATCTGAATGTGATGTGTTCTGCTGGATATGGAGGAGTGAAGTCAAAATCGAAAGTGATTTTTCCTTGAGCGATTTGAGACGGAGTATTTAACTCAGGATCAATGTACGCATTTCCACCAATGATGGCGCCGATGCTTTTTAGATGACGTAAATAGTTATTAACGCCTTCCAAAACATCTTCGATGTAGGTTTTGCAGATATTTCTATCAACAGCCCATAAATGCGCTTTCAAAAGAGAATCATTGATCATGTCAGCAGTTCTTCTTGCTTGTAGGAATGACCATTTTGGATCAGCAGATAGAGTTCTGTTGCCCCAAAGTCTGAAGCCGCTTTCTTGAATGATGGTGGCGATATTGTTTTCGTTCAAGTAATTGGCTTTTGAATTTGGATCACCAAGCGCAAAGTCAATTGGCTTAGAAATTCCAACAATACCGTTGATCACAAGGTTTGATGGTGACCACCAGAATCCTCTTTCCGCGTCAGATTTAGCAATCAAACCGGCAACTCTTGCAGAAGCTGGTTCATCAACGATTTCGCCTTCGCTATTCAAAACTTTAACGAAAGGGAAAACAGGATAAATTCTAGCTGAACCGAAATTAGCTACATAAGAAATGGCATCACTAATGAGGTCAGTTTCACCAGATGGTAAATCAGCAACGATGATCGCTCTTAAGCTTTCAGCAATTCCAATAAGCTCAGCAACAACCGCATTTGCAGTATTTCCTACAGCTTGATTGGTAAATCCTGGAGCAATTAGAATTCTTGGAGTAACAGCAAGTTCAGTATTGGCGGCAAGTAAAACTTGAACACCTTTGTACTGGCCAGTAACACCATCGATTCCACCAACAACATCGGCAATATCGATTTTAGCAGCATCCAAAGCGCCATCAGTTAAATGAGCAGGATTAGCAGAATCAGCAACATTGATGACCACAACCACAGCACCAACTTGATCGAAAATTCCATCAAGTGCCTTAGGAATAGTGAAACCTTCGTTGGCTTTAGTGTTTTCACCAAAGATTGCGACAGCTTCTTTTCTTGAACCAAGAATTAGAATTGGCTGGTTAACTGGTCCTTTTGGAGCAGTTCCAATCAAACCAATAACGCTTGATTTAGCTGTTTTAATCGGGCGAGCGCCGTCATTTAGTTCAATGACTTCGACGCCATGTAAAAATTGTTCAGACATAAGTTTTTTTAATTAAGTTAAAAGTTAGTTAAAGTTAGTAATACCAAATCCCGCCCATAATTGCATATCTGACCTTCGTCTTTTTCATATATGCAATTATGGGCGGGATTTGGTATGGGGTCGTCGGGTAATTAGTTAATTTTAGTTAAGATTGATTGTTCCAAATCAGCTAATGCTTTCCAGATGACTTGGTAGTCTTGGTTATTATCGACAATCTTTTCGCCCTCACCCAAGCTTGCGCCCGATGAGTCCGAAATGTTTTGATAAGATTGGTGATCGTCGATAATTTTTATAATTTTATGCGCTTCGCCATCAATGAATGATGAGACCTCATTAAATTTATTTACTTTTCCTAAGATGATATTGGCGAGTTCTGTAACATTTAGACCGCGATTATCAGCTTCTGTTTTTAGGAGAATAACATCTGCACCTTCCGGAACTTCGGAGGCTAGAATTCTGCGAGCAACTTGTTCTTTAGATTTGTAGGAAGCAATTTTGCTAGCAGAAGATGAGATAATTTTATCGCGATATTCATTTTCAATATCAGGAATAACCTTCTTGGCATTAGTTTTTAATGTTGCCAAATCCCAAGAAATTCTGGGGTCTTTTGGCATATCAATGTCAAAATCTTCAAAACCAAGAGCAAAATCATCGGGTGAATTTTGATTGGTTTTTTGAGGAATTGGCGTTTGAATGATTGCGTCATTTGGAACTCTGATAAATTCCAAATTTTCGCCTGTGTAAAGATTTTTAATATCCTGATCATCGTTATGAACAGCCACGACATAGCCTTGGCGATTGATTATTAGTTTCATTTTGAATGTTTTAATTTAAGTGAGACCTAAGATTGGTAGACATATGAGGTGTAATTACCAAGAACTGCATGTGTAGCAGGAGAATAATTTGTTACATTTCCCGATACTTTATCTCTAGTGCTATTAGCGTGGATTTCAGATTTATTAGATGAATAATAAGCTATGTTGCGGCAATTTTTCACTGCGCTGTCATTTGCTTGTATGGAAGAATTATGAATAGCATAAAAACCGTTAGAAGCACCATCAATAGTAACATTTGAATGCGCATGAATATCTGAAGTATTACCAACCGTAACAGCGATACCTTCCATATTTTTAATTAGAGTATCATTCACATTGCCACCACTATGGTGCCAAACATGAATTCCATAATTGCAATTTTCAATAAGGCCATTTTTAATGTTGGTTTGAGTAATGCCATCATCAGCATAATCATAATGTTTGTGAAAATGGAAGTTACTTCCCCAGTGAGAATAAACCCCGGCATGAAAATCCCTAATTTCAACTCCATAGCAAAAAATGGAACTAGTATGATGCGCTGTAGCTCCTGACCAAGGAGCAGAACTTCCAGTTAAAGCGCCACCAATTCCTGTAAAGGATGATTTTCTAACATAAATATGGCTCTGGCTGACAGCATAAACTCCGCCATAAAGATTGGTTCCTGTAACATCAAGGAGATACATAAAACAATGATCATGGCAATGGGTGGCATGCCAAATATTGTTAAAATTGCAATTTTCGATATGAGATGTGCTGTTGTAACGATTTAATATTCCATGAGCATATCCTGCTCCTGCCATTCCTGATCTTAAAGATCTATCTCTGATTTTTGAGATAAATTCATTAGTAATTGGATTATCGCCTTTAAAAGAAATATTGCGCACATCGAGGTGAGAATGTCTGTCGCCAATTATTAACCAAGCATGATTGTCGCCAACATATTTAAAGATGGTATCGCCAGCATTTGTGGAAGTGCCGTGAATTTGAACATTTTTGTAATGAACGAACCTCATTTCATGAATTCCGTTATGGGGAAATTCATAAACACCGGGGTCAATTTGGATTTTCCAAACTTTATCGCCAGCAAGATTGCTGTTGTTAATGTGATTGGCGGCATCCACTGGGTGGGCAAATTCTTTGCCGGCTCCAACTGTGAGAATGACTAGTTTATCTGTAATGATGGAATTTTTCCAAGTTTCATATTCTGCCAGTTTATCTTCAACTGAAATTATCTTTGTTGAATGTCCTTGTAATCTGCCATCAATCGCATTTATCGCTATTAATTGCTCTTGCAATTTCCCCTCAATTGTGGTGGTTAATTTTTCTGATTTGAGCACCAAATTTCCAATATTATCATTCAGCGATGATACTTGTTGTTGTAAAGTCATTTTTTATT
>JBLHNE010000015.1:0-14947 GCA_047619265.1 Rickettsiales bacterium
AATGCCTAATACCAAATCTGATGTGGACACTTTTTACTTCTTCCAACGATTATGAACCCAAAACCATTGATTGGGATATTGAGTTATCCATTCCTCAAGTTTTTGATTTATTTTGATTGTAAGAGCTAAGACTGAATCGTTGGTGTTGTCTAATTTTTCTACCTCTAAAGGCTTTTCCACCCTAACCATAAATTTGAATTGGTGTCCTTCTCTTATTGAACGCG
This sequence comes from Rickettsiales bacterium, assembly GCA_047619265.1. GTDB lineage: Bacteria > Pseudomonadota > Alphaproteobacteria > Rickettsiales > UBA1997 > JAJTCH01. The sequence continues at coordinate 225 of JBLHNE010000015.1, forward strand.
CAGGAATCAATGGAACGTTGTATTTTAAAGCAAGTTTGGCAATTGAAGTTGTGGTTAGTGCTGGTCGACCGAAAAATGGAATAGGACTTCCATCAGAAATTTTTTGATCAGCAAGAATAACTACGTAATTTCCTTTTTTGATTTCTTCAATGATTTGTTTGTTTCCCTTCGTACTTTTTGGAATCATTTCAACACCTCTAATTTGCGAAGTCATTTTATCGACAATTTTATTATTTAATGGGCGATAAACTGTTTTTACATTAAGGCCAAGCTCAATAAGGGTTTTAGGTCCTATTTCCCAATTTCCAATATGGGCTGAGAAGATAATTCCGCCTTTAAAATTTTTCTTAATATCAGAAATATTAATCTCACTCTCTTGATCAAGAGTGGTGTATTTCACTAATTCTGCCCCACTAAATTTTGAGACAAAAATAAATTCTCCAATTATTCTACCTAAATTATCCCACATTCCATTGAGGACTTCTTCAACTTTATCTGTACTCAGTGTAGGTAATGATTTAGTGATATTACTTCTGGCTAGGTTATTAACTTTGAGCTTCTTACCAACAAATCTGGCTAAGAAGCTTGCAAAATTAGAGGAATTTTTAAGGCCTAAAGTTTGAAATAAAAAGAATCCAAACTTTACAATTAGAACTTCCAGGAAATAACGAATTGATTTTATAAAATTTCTAATTTTCATTGATTAATTCGAGTAATTTTTCTTTTATGAATGATTCATCTTCAAATTCAATTTTTATTTCTAAATAATCAATTTGCTGTTGATATTTTTGCTCGAGACGAACCCAATCTTTCTTGGTTGTAACTAATTTAGCGTTATTTTGTTTAGCTAATTTAAGCATTTTCTCAATTTCATAAAATTTATATTGATGATGATCGGAGTAAGAAATCCTAGAAATAATATTAATATTGCTATTTTTTAAGCTGGCAAAGAATTTCTCGGGACGGCCAATTCCACAAAAGGCAATGAGATTTTTCCCGAAAAATTTATCTTGATTAATTACGACTGTCTTGGCTTTTAGAACTTTTTTATAAGAACAAAATCTTTTTGCTATCTCTAAACGATCTTGATCAATAATAATAATTAAGTCCGCCCTATCTATTCCCATCTTAATAGGTTCTCTAAGGGCTCCAGCTGGCATTAGAAATCCATTACCAAATCCATAGTTTCCATCAATTACCAATATAGAAAAATCTTTGATGATGTTGGGATTTTGCAGGCCATCATCCATTAGGATTAATTTTTTATCAGGAAATCTAGCTATTTTCTTGGCGCCTAATAATCTATTTTTAGCAACAAAAGTTGAAGATATTTCAGATAGCAGGAGAGGTTCATCACCAACTTCTTTTGAATTATGTTTATCTTTATTAACTAGCTCGAAATTTTTTATTTTTCCTCCGTAACCAGCAGTTAAATAAGCAAAATCAATATTTAAGATGCTTAATATTCTTCCAATTGCAATGGCTGTTGGGGTTTTTCCAGCTCCTCCAGATACTAGGTTTCCTATGCAAACAATAGGCTTGTTGATCTTTGTTGGGATTTTGCGCCAATAATTAAAAAGATGACCTAATATGTAGAGCAGTGAAAAGGGCAGTAACAGATATGATATGATTGTTCTTTTGTGCCAAAATTGAGGTGTTTTCAAGAAGATATATGTTTTGTTTAAAAAACAGCATGATTTTACTCAAAAAATATTTTGAGGGAAGATTTGGAATGGTAGCGGAGAAGGGAATCGAACCCCCGACACACGGATTATGATCCCGTTGCTCTACCAACTGAGCTACTCCGCCAGATCGGGGAACTTAAAATCCTATTATTAATATAGGACTTTTTTTAAGATAAAATTGCTTCTAGATTGTTTTCTTCTTCATCCTTAGAATCAGATTTTTCTAAAGATTTTTCTTTTGGTGTTTTAGATACTTGATCTTTTTTGGCTGCGTCCTTAGAAATTAAATCTTTTACTTCTGATTCGTTTCTTCCAATAACAATCTTGATGTCAGCAACAACGTCAGAAAATAAGTCAATTTTTATATCGTAAGATCCGATATCTTTAATTGGCTTGTTAAGTAGAATGTCAATTCTGGAAACAATTTTTTCACCGACGAATTCATTGATTTTTGTAGCGATGATAGCTGTTGTGATTGAACCATATAATCTACCGTCATCAGATGCATTTTCTATGATGAAGATATTTTTGCCATGTAATTTAGCTTTATTAACTTCAGCAACAGAAGAATGTTTTTGATTTTCATCTTCAAATTGTTGTTTTTTTGATTCGAAAACTTTGTAGTTAGAGGCGCTGTAAAAGATAGCTTTTTTCTGTGGGATTAAGAAGTTTTTTGCATAACCATCTTTAACGTTGATGACATCTCCAACATTGCCTAATTTTGCAACTCTTGAAATTAAAATAATCTTCATAAAATTTAGTAATTATAATATTTGTTTATAAATCTTTCTTATCGATCGGAGAAAGTAAAGCTAGTTGACGAGCTATTTTAATAGAATTGCTTATGGCTCTTTGTTTTTTTATAGAAACATTAGTAGCTCTGGCTGGAATAATTTTTCCTCTTTCAGTTAGGAATTTATTCAATAATTTTAAATTTCTATAATCTATGTTTGAAATATCCAGACCTTTTAGTGGGCAAGATCTTCTTTTTCTAACGAATACCGCTTGGTTAACTAATGAGATTTTTAAAAAACCATCTTCACTTTCACTAGCGGTGTTTTTGTTTGATGAATTTTGGGGACTAGTTCTGGCAACCATAAAAAAATATTATATGAGATTATTAATAACGATTTGATCAATTTTAGAATCGAACTCTGAAGGAGTTTGGGTAAAGATCTGCCCAGCTTTATGGCTTTTGGCATCAGTAGACACTTTAAGAAGAGTGTTCTCTTGGTGGATCTTGACTTGTAAAATGATACTTCTGACAACGTCTTCGCTAAAACCGATAATTCTTTTTAGTTCAGCAATAGCTTCAAATTCAGAATCTATGTTTAAAAGGATATAGTGTCCACGAGAATTTTTCTTAATTTTGTAAGCTAAATCTCTTAGACCCCAATATTCTTTGGAAACAATTTTTCCTTTAAGATCGGTGATAATTGTAGAAAATTTGTCACTTAAGATATCTACATCTTCAGAAGATAAATCTTGTCTAGCAATAAAAACTACTTCGTAAAGAGACATAATACAGCGTTTAAATTAGATTATTAGTAAGCCAACAGCTTTGTCGGCAAAAAAGGAAGGTGGACTATAGGTAGTATTTTTTTATTTGCAAGCCATAAATCATAGACAAAGGGTTTTTATTGTTGATAGCAAGTGTGATTATTCAGAAGAATTGGGAATTATACTTTTTAAGGTTCTTTTTCCTGCATCTGCAGCCCTCTTTACTTCCCTATCATTAAGTAAATCCTTGATTTCTTCGCCACTTAAGGTTTCAAACTTTAATAATCCTTGGGCCAGTTTTTCTAAATCATCTTTTTTATCAGTTAATATTTGTTTGGCTTTCTGTAGTGCTTCATCAACTATTCTCTTTATTTCCGAATCAATTAATTGTGAAGTTTCTTCGGAAAATTCTTTGTGAAATTTTTGACCAGAGTTTGAGTCTGGCTCATAATCTATTGTTCCAACTTTATCGCTTAAGCCCCATTTTATTACCATTGCTTTGGCCATATTGGTTGCCTGTTCGATATCTGAAGATGCCCCAGTTGTAACTTTGTCATAACCAAAAATCAATTCTTCAGCAGCCCTTCCTGCCATTGCTACAGCTAAATCGTCATGAAGTTTGGCTCTAGAAACAGAGAAACGATCAACCTCTGGAAGGCGCATAACAAGTCCAAGTGCTCTTCCTCTTGGAATTATAGTTGCTTTATGGATTGGGTCAGAGTTGGGGCAATTGATTGAGACGATTGCATGACCACCTTCGTGATATGCTGTTAAAGTTTTTTCATCTTCTTGCATGACCATTGATTTACGCTCCGAACCCATCATTATGCGATCTTTGGCATCTTCCAAATTTTGCATAGTAATTAACATTTGATTCGATCTTGCTGCCAGCAAGGCGCCTTCATTGACTAAATTCGCCAAGTCAGCACCTGAAAAACCCGGAGTTCCTTTTGCTATGGTTTTAACAATAACATCAGGAGCAGTTTTCACTTTTTTGATATGTACATTTAAAATTTGTTCACGACCAATGATATCAGGACTTGGAACGGTAATTTGACGATCAAATCTTCCTGGTCGAAGTAGCGCCTTATCTAAAACATCTGGGCGATTGGTGGCAGCAATGATTATAACTCCCTCATTGTCGGAAAAACCGTCCATCTCAACTAAAAGTTGGTTTAGAGTTTGTTCTCTCTCGTCATTTCCTCCACCAACTCCAGAACCTCTGTGTCTTCCAACTGCATCAATTTCATCAATAAAAATTATACAAGGTGCAGATTTTTTCCCTTGTTCAAACATATCGCGAACACGACTAGCTCCAACACCAACAAACATTTCAACAAAATCTGATCCTGAAATTGAAAAGAATGGAACTTCAGCTTCACCGGCAATTGCTCTTGCAAGTAGAGTTTTTCCAGTTCCTGGAGATCCGACCAATAAACATCCGCGCGGAATTCTAGCGCCAAGATTAATATATTTTTGAGAATCTTTAAGAAAATCTACTAATTCTGATAATTCACCTTTTGCTTCATCAATTCCTGCTACGTCAGCGAAAGTAACCTTTCCTTTGGATTGTTGTAGTAATTTAGCTTTAGACTTTCCAAAACTAAAAGCCTTTCCAGCTCCTCCGCCTCCGCCCATGTTTTTCATGAATCCAAACAACAGAAAAATCATAATTAAGAATGGTAACGCCCCTAAAATTCCGCCAATAATTTTCTCCGATTTTGAAACTATAGGAGCGGCGGTTATTTCAACTCCATTATCCTGCAATTTGTCGATTAAATTAGGATATTCTGGCAAAAATACATAAAAATCTCCGCCATCTTTTAAAGTTCCAGATAAATCTTTGCCTTTAATGTTGGCTTTTTCAACTTCTCCAGAATCAACTTTCTGCATGAATTGAGAAAAGGAAATTTTATTAGCGTTAATTCCAGCTCCACTACTAAAAATATTGGTAATAAACATTACAGCAAAGAAAATTCCTAACCAGATTAGAAAATTCTTCTTATTGTTAGGCTTTTTGTCTTTTGAATTTATTGCGCTCATTGTTCTTAACTGTAATTTTTTTGATTATTTATTAATAATTGATTATAAAATTTTATTTTTTTTGTTAAAACCTTATTTTTGCTGCAAAATTAAGTTAAATAACACATTCTAGGGTCAACGATAATACAAAATTTGTTAGATTACAGAATTTATTTTCTGTTAAAATCTTCTAAATTTAAGGCACTCAGAATGCAATCATCAGAACCAATTTTCAACATAAAACTTTAAATTCTATTAAGAAATCGAAGGGTATTTTGCCAGTGATAATTTTTTAAACTTTTTCCTTCATTAGTTTAAAGGTAATAGAGTCGTAAAGTGCTCGATAAGAGGCGTCGACAATATTAGCAGAAACCCCAATAGTTTGCCATTTATTGCCATTGTTATCTTGCGATTCGATTTGCACTCTTGTGACGGCCTCTGTGCCGTCAGATGGAGTTAAAATTCTTACATTATAATCACTCAGGAAAACATTTTCTAAAATTGGATATTTACGAGATAAGGCCTTACGAAGAGCTTTGTCTAAAGCATTTACTGGTCCATTTCCCTCCGCGACTGACATTGTGACTTTCTCACCATCCTTCTGTCCGCTGTTATTCGGAACTTTAATTTTTATGGTAGCTTCTGCTAATAATTCTAAATCTCCAACTGCATTAATTCTTCTCTCGTCTAGAACTCGAAAAGAAATTAACTCAAAATAATTTGGAACCCCACTAAGCATTCTTTTTGCTAAAAGTTCAAAGCTAGCATCGGCTCCATCATAGGCGTATCCTTTAGCTTCCAAATCTTTAACTTTGTTTACCAAGTCGGAAATTTGGCTAAATTTAATCCCATCCGCTTCTTTACTACTATTTTCGTTTAGGCCAATTTCCTTAAGACGAGCAATGATATTTGATCTTCCTGCTTGATCAGAAACCATGATTTTTCGATTATTTCCAACTAATTCTGGTTCTATATGTTCATATGATTTTGGATTTTTGGCAATTGCTGAAACATGAAGACCCCCTTTGTGAGCAAAAGCAAATTCACCAACATATGGAGCAAAACGATCTTTTGCCTTTGCAAGTATATCATCTAGAAAATGAGAGGTTTTTGTTAAATTTTTAAGCCCATCTTCAGAAATTCCCACATCAAATCCCATCTTTAAAATCAAGGTTGGAATTATGCTAATTAAATTAGCATTTCCACATCTTTCACCAAGCCCATTTATTGTGCCCTGAACTTGACGCACTCCAGATTCAACCGCTGCAATTGAATTTGCAACTGCATTTCCAGTATCGTTATGGCAATGAATTCCAAGATTTTCCCCTGGAATTATTTTCACAACTTCATTTACGATTTTGGAAATTTCGCTTGGTAAGGTTCCTCCGTTGGTGTCGCAAAGAATAACCCAGCGCGCACCATTTTTATAGGCAGTTTCAATCACCTCTAAAGCGAATTCAGGACTTGCTTTAAATCCGTCAAAAAAATGTTCCGCGTCAAATATTGGTTCTTTTTTTGATTTTTTAATATGAGCAATTGACTCACCGATCATTTTTAAATTTTCATCAGAAGATATATTAAGTGCATGAGTTAAGTGAAATTCCCAAGATTTACCAACGATACAAACCGATTTTGCCTTACTGTTAATTAATGCATTTAAACCAGGGTCGTTATCTACCGATGAGGAAGGCCTTCGCGTCATTCCGAAGGCGGTGAGGTTGGAATTTTTAAATTTTGGCGGGTTTTCAAAAAATTCATCATCAGTAGGGTTTGCTCCTGGCCAACCACCTTCGACATAGTCAATTCCAAGATTATCAAGCATGTGAGCGATTTTCTTTTTATCGTTCACGCTAAAATTCACCGTGCTAGTTTGCGCGCCGTCACGTAGAGTTGAATCGTATAAATAAACTCGTTCTTTTTTAGTCATTTTATTATTTTTAAAGATATAGAAAACAGGTTATAATAATTATTGCTGGGAACTAATATGTGTTTTTAAACAAAAAAACTTAACATTCCAATTGTGGCAAAAAGTGCTGATGCTAACCAAAAAACTCTGACAACTTTTTTTTCTTCCCAGCCTAGCTTTTCAAAATGATGATGAATTGGTGCCATTAAAAAAATACGTTTTTTACGAATCTTATAAGACCCAACTTGTAAAATTACCGAAATAGCTTCAATAACGAAAATCAAACCAATTATTCCAAATAATATTTCTTTTTTTAAGATAACTGCCAAAACACCGAGTGAAGCACCTATTGATAGACTTCCAACATCTCCCATAAAAATTTTAGCTGGCTTTAAATTGAATTTCAAAAATGCCAGAATAGATCCAATCATCGCCACGCAAAATATTATTAATTGCGCCGTACCTGCAATATTTAAGATTCCTAATTGATGGGAAATTTGTGGATGAGAAGTGGCATAAATTATTATTGCAAAACAACACAAAACAATTATTGCTGGAATACTAACCAAACCATCTAACCCATCCGTTAGATTTACTGCATTGGCGGAACCGACAATCACAAAAGCTGCAAATAAAATATAAAATATTCCTAAATCAAAGTGAATATTAAGAAATGGAATTTCTACAACTCCTTTAAAATAAACATCATTAGTCATTTGTAGAGCAAAAATAACTGCGCTCACAATAGTAAATTGAATAACGATTTTGATACTTCCTTTGAAACCTTTGGTGTTCTTTTGAGAAATTTTTAAGAAATCATCAACAAATCCAATAATGGCAAAAGAAGACATCACAAATAAAGCAATTAGAACGTAATTATTTTTTAAATTAGCAAACAATAGTGAAGAAACTAGAGTTCCAATAACAATGAATATTCCGCCCATTGTTGGAGTTTTTTGTTTTTCCTTAAAATGATTAAAAACTCCATCCTCACGAATTGGTTGATATAGATTTTGTTTTTTGTGAATGAAGCAAATGAAAAATTTGATTCCAAAGTAAGAAATTAGAAAAGAGGTGAGGATTGTGAAAGATAGGCGGAAAAATACCTGGGGAAAATAGGAGCTGAACAATTCAGCGGAAAGATTTACCAAATTGTCGTAAAACATGATTCTTTAGTTATGATTTATGGATTATGAATAAAAAGTTAATGAGTTTAATTTTCCATAATTCATCACTTATGCTTTATAATTATAATAATTTTTCAATTAGTTTTTCCATTTTTGTTCCTCTTGATCCTTTGGCAAAAATTATATCTCCATCTTGAGGTTCAAATTTAATATTTTCAGCTGCAAAATTGGAGTTTGGAAAGCTGCCAATTAATTTTTCTGGTTTAATTTCACTCACCAAATTTTGCATAGAAGATCCTACTAGTAGAACTAGGTCAATGTTAAAGTTCGATATATAATTGGCAATTGCTTTATGTTCACTTTCGTTAAATTCTCCAAGTTCAAGCATTTCGCCCACAAAGGCAATTGTTCTTGAATTTGGCTTATATTTTTTTAAGTCGCTTAAAAATTTTAAGCCCGCTTTCATTGATGCAGAATTAGCGTTGTAACTATCGTCAATTATGGTAAATTTGATGCCATTTTTTTCTACATTAATTAAATTTCCTCTTCCTTTCGGAGTTTTTAAAGTTTTTAAGGCTTCCAAGCCATCACTTGAATTAGTTCCAATTAGTTCTAAACATCCAACCGCGATTAGAGAATTAAAAATAGTCGCTTGATTGATGCTATTGATTTGATAACTAATTTTTTTATTTGAAGAGCTAAGTAAAACTTCAACAGTTGAATGAAAATTTCCTGAATCATGAATTCCAATAATTTTTATATTACTGGCTTCATTAGCGCTAAAACTAACGATATTTTTGGTGAGTATCTTTCTGGAAAGAGCCTGTTTTCTAATAAATTCGTTATGGATATTATCGGCGTTAATCAAGGCAAAGCCATTTTCTTCTAAGCCTGCAAAAATTTCTGACTTAGCGAGTGCAATTTCTTCTTCGTTTTTAAAATTACCGATATGAGCTGCCATAACATTGGTGATGATGGCAATATGTGGTCGGGCGATTTTAGAAAGTTTTTCAATTTCTCCAAAATGACTCATGCCTATTTCAAAAATTCCAAACTTACAATCTTGAGGCATATTGCAAAGTGAAAGAGGTAAGCCAAAATTATTATTTAAATTGCCTATTGTGCCAAAAGTTCTGCCTTGAGTTTTGAATATTATTTTAAGCATTTCTTTGACACTGGTTTTTCCAACTGAACCTGTAACGGCGATAATTTTTGCTTTAGTTCTATTTCTAGCAAAGATTGCCAAACTATCTAGCGCATCAAGAGAATTTTTGACTAAAATTAATCTTTTGTCATTTTTAAATTTTTCAGGAATTCTATCAACAATTGCCAATTTGCAGCCATTTTCAAAGGCATTTTGCAGATAATTATGTCCATCGTTAAATTCTCCTTTGAAAGCAACAAACAGTCCATTGTCAGTTTTTGATCTGCTATCAATGACGACTTGATTAACTGGGAGATCAATTTTTCCGAACGAAATTATTTGATCTTGTAAAGCTAATTTAATTTCTGCGGATTGCCAGAGGTTAATCTCGGGTTTGGAGTTGGCGGGCATAAGTTTTTATTTGATTAGTTTTAGTAGTTTTTCTTTAGGAAGTCTGGCTCCAATCTGAGAAATTACACCACCAGCTAATATATTTCCAAGTAGCGCTGAGTCTTCTGTGCTAAAATCATTGTTAATTCCGTGCAGGAATCCGGCCGCAAAAGAATCTCCAGCTCCAGTTGCATCAACAACCTTTTTGCATTCTATGGTGGGAACTATTTGTACATTTCCTTGATTAAACACAATCGCACCCTTCGAGCTTCTTGTCATTGCAACAACTAAATTAGGATTGCGAGTTGCAATTTCATCTTTAACTTTTTGATAATTATTTTTGGAAAAATCTTTTCCAATTAAAAATTCTATCTCTGATTCGTTAGCGAATAGGAAATCGAGGTGATTGAAAATATTAAGGAATTCTTCTCGGTGGCGATCAACGCAAAAAGCATCTGAAAGTGAAAAAGCAATTTTAGTTTTAGATTTTGTCGCAATTGAAATAGCGCGGCGCAAAGCCAAAATTGTTTCTGGTTCGTCCCATAAATATCCTTCAAGATATAAAATTTCAGAATTTTGGATTATCTTATCATCAACTTCATCGTTAATTTTTGAAGCTTGGCCTAAATAAGTGCACATTGTGCGCTCGCCATCTGGGGTTACTAGAACGTAAGATGTGGCAGTTGATCCGGCTTTTGTTTTATTTTTACAGGAAAAATCACAGCCAATTTTTTTTAAATCTTCTTCAAAAATATCTCCAAATCTATCTTGGCCAATTTTTCCAATTAAAGCAGTTTTTGATCCAAGCATTGCCATTGTTGCTATTGAATTGGAAACTGATCCTCCGGATTTTATTTCTTCATATTTTAAAGTTTCAAGATTTGTAGCATTTGCTTCATCGATTAAAAACATTCCACCTTTAGTAAGGTTATATTTTGTAAGCAAACTATCTTCAACAACGCAAATAGTGTCTACGATAGCATTGCCAATGCCGACAATATTATATTTTTTTTCCATATAATAGGGGTTAGATGTTTGGATTAAAATTGAACGAATGTTCAGAAAACATGATTTGAGTATTTAAAAAATTCAAATCAAAAAGAAATGGTGGGTCTGGGTGGACTCGAACCACCGACCTCGCACTTATCAGGCGCGCACTCTAACCAGCTGAGCTACAAACCCCCACAAAGGATTGGATAGCGAGGTAGAATATGCATCGATCTTTAAATGTCAATTATTTTGTAATAAAAAATTTCTAAAAAACAGAATTAAAAAGTACGAATCTTTGCGAGAATGAAATATTGAATTTTAATAAAATGTTACTTTATGTTGAAGAATAACCTTAGATCAAGATCTTCTCTATATTATTATTACCAATAAATTCACCAAAACACCAAGAAAAATCTTGTAAAAAACATTGACATCTGGCTCTTTTCCCATCATCTTCCATATATTCCCATAAAAAACCCATAAAATACCAATATTAAATTAATATGGCGTTATTTCTTTCAACATTCGAAAACAGGATTGATAAAAAGGGCAGGGTTTCAGTGCCGGCACAATTCCGTGCATCATTAGCTAATCAAGATTTCGCCGGAATTATTATTTATGAATCCTTCGTTAATGATTGTATTGAGGGATGTGATATTGCTCGCATTAAACATCTTAGTGACTCAATTGATAATTTGGATCCATTTTCAGAAAACAGAGATTCGTTCGCAACCACAATTCTAGGTGGAGCGATTCAATTATCATTTGATGGTGACGGAAGAGTTGTTTTGCCGGAAAAATTAATTAAGAAAATTGGACTTAAAGAGACAGTGGTTTTTATTGGAAAAGGATCAACCTTCGAAATTTGGGAGCCGATTAAATTTTCGAAATATTTAGATAAAGCCAAAACCAGCGCAAAAGATAATCGCGGACAGTTGAAGCTGGTTAATAAAGGATAGGTTTAGTTTTGTAGTTTTTAAAAAAATGGAAGTTGGAAGATTTCTTCAATTAAAAACAAATAACTAAAAAATTTAAAACTTAAAAAAGTGTATAACCAAAAATCTCATAAATCGGTTTTATTGAAAGAGGTTCTAGAGGCTTTAAATCCCCAAGAAGGAGAAGTTTTTATTGATGGAACTTTTGGCGCTGGTGGATATTCCAGGGCAATTTTAGAATCTGCGAATGTTAAAGTTATTGGCTTTGATCGAGATTTGAGTGCTAAAAAATTCTCTCAAAATTTAAGTGATGAATTTGCTGAGAAATTTGAATTCGTCCACAGTCCATTTTCTCAAATGGAAACTCAAGTTTTAACAAAAGTTGATGGAATTGTTTTAGATTTGGGAGTTTCTTCAATGCAGCTTGATGAGGGTAATCGAGGATTTTCCTTTAACTCAAGCACCAATATTGATATGAGAATGGACCCATCTTCTGGAATTAGCGCTTTAGAGGTGATTAATGAGTTTAGTGAGATGGAGATTTCAAAAATAATTAGAGATTTTGGCGAAGAGCCAAAACATAAAAGAATTGCCAAGAAAATTATTGAGGCGAGGGCGATATCACCAATAAATACAGGGTTAGAGCTTGCTGAAATTGTTTTTAAGGTTTATGGATTTCAAAAAGGAAAGATTCATCCGGCGACCAAAACTTTTCAAGCTATTAGAATTTTTGTTAATGATGAACTTGGTGAATTAAAAAGAGCCTTGGAAGCATCACTAAATATGCTTAAAGAAGGTGGAAGAATGGTCGTAGTTTCGTTTCATTCCTTAGAAGATTCTATTGTGAAGAGTTTTTTTCGAGAAAAAAGTGGGTATTTTGACCGTAATTTCTCGCGCTACGAACCTGTGTCAATTTTGAATGAAGAAAAAAAGTTTCAATTCTATTTACCAAAAAACTCAGCTATTAAGCCTGAAGATGAAGAGCTGAAGGAAAATATTCGATCAAGATCAGCCAGACTACGCTTGGCAATAAAAACATAGCGTACTTGGAAGATTGTCAATTAGAGGTTTTTGTAGTCAATCTGGTTATTTTTAATAATTACTAAACAAATGATTAATTTTTTAAAAATTGATAGTTTAAGTCTAACTTCCAAACGCTATTTGCTGAATGGATTTTTGGCGATCGTAGTTTTATCGAGTATTGTTTTGATGTTTTTTATTCAATTTAAAGTAGATAATTTGCAAGAAAAAGTTAAGAAAATTGATAGCCAAATTCTAACTTTAGACGATGATATTAGGGTTCTGGAAGTGGAATGGGTTTACTTAACTAGGCCAGAAAGACTTAGGTCTCTCTCAGATAGATATTTAAAAAATAATAGTTATATTGCTGCTAACCAGGTTAAGGATTCTAATGTTCTCGGACAACATTACGCTTTAGCTCTTCGTAAACAAGAAAATGTGGCTATGATTAAGGTTATCTCAACTCAAAATTAATTACTTGATTCAGTTTAAAATTGACTCAAGTTTTAAAAAATCCTATCTCCAACATAAATTACCCAAAAATAATTCCAGTCGTCACTTATTGGCATAATTAAAAAAATGGGGCCAATTTTCACTTTTTCCTGCATTTCTGGACTAAGTTTTTCAACAATAATTTAATAGATTTTTTCTTTCTACTTCTCCTCATCCCTCTGTAAATATTCACCCTTCCTTTTAAATGATAGTAAAATCACTGGGAAGGAATTATTAGATGGAAGGCGGTCAGATTAATAATTTTATCTTGGAAGGATGTAATTTTGTACTTCAAGCTACTCAGAGAAAAGATAGGGGATATAAAGCTAAGCATTTTATGACAAAAGCTTACTTTTTGACGGATAAATTAAATTTCTTAAAAGTGAGTAAATTTCCCCCCCCCAATCAATAATCTGATTCAGCATTTTATGCTCAAATATTGAATAAAGATGAACTTCTTGTTTTATAAATAGTGTATCAGTGACGAATTTGTAGTTTAGTGATTGTAATTGGGGTTTGAAGAAATATTTGAGTATCAATCTAAAACTGCGTTACAGCTTTTGATATTTTTATTCTGACTCTATTTCTCTAGATTGACCAAGAATTCTAAAACTTCGTCGATATGTCCATTAACTTTAACAGCATTCCAAGCACGAACCAAGTTACCTTTTTTGTCGATAATAAATGTGCTACGCTCAATTCCTAAATATTTCTTACCAAACATTGACTTTTCTTTTAAAACTCCATAATCACCGCATAATTCTTCATTTTCATCACTAATTAAATTGAAGGCAAGATTATATTTTTGAATAAAATTGCAATGGCTTTTAATGGAATCTCTGGAAACGCCCAGAATTACTGTGTTCAGTGCGACAAACTTTTCAATATGCTTGGTAAAATCTTGAGCTTCAATTGTGCAACCAGGAGTGTTGTCCTTGGGGTAAAAATAAAGAACAATATTTTTTCCCCTGAGTTCACTTAATTCTATATTTGAACCATCATCGCAGATAGCGCTAAAAGATGGGGCAATTTTTCCAATCTCAACAGGCATTATTTTATGGTAGTTTTTTTAGTTGAAGCTACGCCTTTAGAAGGAACTCCACTTATTTGTGAAATTACGTCATTAAACTGAGATTGGCTACAAAGGCCAAGTAGCACAATATCTCGAGGTTTAAGATTTTTCATATTCCAATGAGTTTTATCTCTGATTGAATCTATCATTTTATCTGTAGTTCCGATTAGTTTTTTTAGTTTAGCATTAGTGATTTCAGGGTAATATTTCAGTAAATAGAATATTCCATCTGGTTTATCACTTCTTCTAGCTATTGGGGTATATTTGCCAGTTTTTTTCTTGGTCGAAGCTTTAATAATATCGGAAGCTGATTGTTTTAATGTTAAATTAGCCTTCGGATCTTTTTCACAACGCGTGATTTCTTCCCTAGATAATTGACCTGCATTAATTGGATTTTGTCCTATAATACCAGAAACAATATCTCCATCAGCTATTCCTTG
>JBLHNE010000016.1:0-14738 GCA_047619265.1 Rickettsiales bacterium
CCAACAAAAAAAATTAGTTGAGGTTAAAAAAATTGTCAGCAAAGACAGGCAATTAAAGGTTAAAATTAAGCATTTGGAAAAAGAAATAACCAGAATCGATAGATCAAGCGACATTGGAAATGGTGATAAAAAAGCTATTTTTGAGAAATCAATCATCGAGAAAAAATTGGCTAAATTAAAAGCTTCAGAAAAAAAAATAATCAAAGCTTCATCTAGAAAACCAGCAGATAAATAACTAATAATTTTAAAGCCGTTGGTCGCAGTTTTAACTACTAGTGTTCCGCTAAAATTTATTAGAAATATTTAATATCGTATGGATTACCGCGTTGCTGCGCTCCTCGCTGGTGACGGTGTTGGAAGTTTATCATTTAATTTTCCCACATCGTCACCAGCGAGGAGCAGGCGGCGACGCGGCAATCTTCAATATTGAAACAAAGTAAATTTCTAATAAATTTTTAGTGGCCAGCATTTTTTCAAAAAAAATTTCTTCAAGCAAATCTCTTCAAATAATTTCTTTTTAAGGCATGTCTTCAAATAACTCCACTAAACCAAAAATCGCTCTAATCGACAGCTACGGCTTTGTTTTTCGGGCATTTCACTCTCTTCCACCACTAACTAGAAGCGATGGAACGCCAGTTGGAGCGGTTTATGGATTTACTAACATGATCATTAAATTGCTGGCTAATTTGCAAGTAAGTCACATTGCAGCAGTTTTTGATTCTGGAAGCAAAACCTTCAGGAACGACATGTATCCTGCCTACAAAGCCAACAGGCCACCTTGTCCGGAAGAATTAATTCCGCAATTTCCAATTGTTCGTGAAGTAGCAGAAGCGCTTAGTTTGCCAATTTTAGAACGAGTTGGTTTTGAAGCCGACGATTTGATTGCAACTGTGGCAAAACAAGCAGCTAGAAATGGTTTTGAAGTTTTAGTCATTTCTTCCGATAAAGATTTAATGCAATTGGTGGATGAGAACACCAATATGTATGATGCGATGAAAAATAAAATGATTGGAATTGCTCAGGTTGAAGAAAAATTTGCAGTAAAACCAACTCAAGTTTTAGATGTTTTATCCTTAATGGGAGACGCTTCCGACAATGTTCCAGGGGTTCGTGGCATTGGGCCAAAAACTGCCGCAGAATTGATTAATAAATATCAAACTTTAGAAAATTTATTTGAGAATTTAGATGAAATTAAGCAAGAAAAGCGCCGCCAAATGCTTAAAGATGGGGTGGAAAATGCTAAACTTTCCAAAAGATTAATCACTCTTTGTGAAACAGTGCCAGTTTCTGACAATTTAGAAGATTATGTTTTACAAAATATTGATGGGCAAAAATTGGTTAGTTTTCTTGAAAAACAAGGTTTTAGAGGTTTGGTTTCAAAGGTTAAAAAAGATTTTAATGTTAAAGAAATAGCTCTTCAAGATTCGCAAAATGTTAAAAAATTCAGTTTCGATGAAATTGAAAAAATGGTTGAGAATAAACAAGACGGAGTGGAAAATATTGAAGAAATGGCCTCGACATCAAAACCAAATATCGATCACAAAATTCCACAAGGAAAAATTGTAGAAGATATTTCTCAAATCAAGAATTTGCTTAAAAATGCCACTGAGAATGGCAATTTGATTATTGATTTTGTTTTTGAAAATTCAGTTCCAAAAGCTGTTATTTTAGGGTCAACCGATCAAAATTTTAATTTGGATGAAATTCTGTTTACCCAAATTATTAGTAATAAAAATAACGATAAAAGCGCTGAAAATAGCAATCATTCGGTCGATTTGTTTGCCCTAAAACCAGAAGAACAGCCAGAGAAAAATATTGAAGAAGAAATTCCTGAAAAAGGCCTAGAACTAGATAAATTAATGGCCGAACTAAACCCAATTCTAATCGACGATTCGGTCAAAAAAATTGGCTACCAAGTTAAAAATCTAGCAAAGTTTCTAATAGGTCAGATTGCTGTGTCGCCAATTCCAAGAACCGAAAATTGTAGCTCTTTCGACGACATCGCCTTAATGGCCTATGTTCTTAATTCTGGCTCTGACAAAACCGATTTAGACGTTTTGGTGGCGACTAATTTGAATGTGGAAAATCCTGCAAATTTTTCAGAAAATTGTCAGGCCTTAGAAAAAGGCAAGATTCCGGCTGATTTTGAAAGTGAAAATGAGAGTGAAAGTGACCAAAATCCCCGTCGGGGATTTTACTGCTTTAAAAATTTTGCCATTTGGGAAATTTACAAACTTCTTAAACAGCGCATTTTTGAACAAAAATTAAGCAATGTTTATTACACTTTGGAGAAGCCTTTAATCGCTGTTTTAGCCAGAATTGAAAATAATGGAATTTCGGTTGATGAATTGAAGCTCAAGGAGCTTTCAATTCATTTTGAAGAGCAAATAAAAATCCTAACCAAAGAAATTCACGATCTGGCTGGAGAGGAATTTAACGTGGGATCGCCAAAACAATTGGGTCAAATTTTATTTGAAAAATTAGGTTTAGATTCGGGTAAGAAATCTAAAAAAACTGGGGCACTTTCAACAGGAATTGAAGTGCTTGAAGAGCTGGATTTGGAAGGGCATTTAATTGCTAGAAAAATTTTGCAATGGCGCGGATTTTCAAAACTAAAAAATACCTACGCCGATGCGCTTCAAAAGGCTGTCAATTCTGAAACTAAAAGAATTCACACTACTTTTTCTAATATTTCAACTTCGACAGGAAGGCTTTCATCGAATAATCCTAATTTGCAGAATATTCCTATTCGAACCAGCGAAGGTAGAAAAATTAGAAGTGCATTTGTGGCTAAAAAAGGATTCAAACTAGTTTCTGCCGATTATTCACAAATTGAGCTGCGGGTTTTGGCAGAATTTGCCGGAATAGATTCTTTGAAAGAGGCATTTAGAGCAGATAAAGATATTCACGCCATTACCGCTGCGCAAGTTTTTGAAGTTCCTGAAGGCGAGGTTGATAAAGAAATGAGACGCAAAGCCAAAGCCATTAACTTTGGAATTATTTACGGTATTAGTGCGTTTGGATTGGCTAAACAGCTTAAAATTTCAAGATCAGATGCTGCAAAATACATTGCTGGATATTTTGAAACTTATCCGGGAATTCAAAAATACATGCAAGAAACTAGAGAATTTGCCAAGGAAAATGGCTTTGTTCAAACTCTTGTAGGCAGAAAATGTTTTATTCCATCAATTAATAGTAAAAATCCAATTTTAAAAGGATTAGCTGAAAGGCTGGCCATTAACGCTCCAATTCAAGGAAGCGCCGCTGATATTATTAAAAAAGCCATGATTGATTTTGATTTACTTTTGCAGGAAGGAAATTTTAAAAGCAAAATGATTTTACAAGTTCACGATGAATTAGTGCTGGAAGTTCCGGAAAATGAAGTTTTGGAGGTTTCAAAACTCTTGCAAGAAACCATGCAAAATGCGGTTTCCCTCAGTTTACCGCTTAAAGTAGATTTAAAAATTAACGAAAACTGGCAATAATTGCCGATTTTGAGGTTGACGTTTGTATCGTTTTGGGAAAGCCTTGCATAAAGCTTTGCAGGTTGGAATGTTGATTGTTTAAATAGAGTTAATTCTTTTTTAACAATTCAATTTTCATTCTATGAAAGGAAAAAATAACACTCCAGAAAATCCATCATCCAGCCCCTCAGATTTAGGATTAAGTAGACTTTTTCAAACCCCACCTCCAGTAAATCAGGAAGAATTTGATCAAAATACTTTAATCAAAAAAGTTAACTCCTACATTGCAGCTTCCAAGAAAGAGGATTTTTCTAAGGAAATTAAGCTTCAAATGCTGCGTGAAATAGATCTAGTAATCGATGCGTTAGTAGATAAAGATTCAGATCAAACATTTTGTGTAAAAAACCAATATGGAAATAATGAAAGTTTAATAACTAAAGCTGTAGATGCCTACGGAGATAATAGAAAAAATACACTTTTTTTTGCTATTGAGTCTGGAGATATTGAATTAATTCAACATCTTCTAGATAAGGGTTTGAGCGCAAAAACTCCAACCCTTCAGGATGGAGATACTTTTAATAGAAGGGGCTCAAGTACTATGCTTGATCAATATGGGGTTGGTGAATTCCCGTATGATACTGCTTTTGAAAAGGCTACAGCTCATGATGCAAGCTATGAGGATCAGTGTAGATATTCTACAATTGCCAAAATTCTCGTTGTTTCTGGAGCTGATTTTGAAAGAGCTAGCATTGGTTCTTCAAATGCTCTAGCGATAATATCTATTCACTCATCTTCGAATGTTGAAAGAAATAAATCTAACGACGATTTGTCAAATTTATCAAAAGCCATTTTAGAAAGAATGTCAGATGAAGGTGTTTTAGGCACAATGCAGATGATAATAAATGCAAATAAAACTCGTAAAGATTTCTTATTTCCAATTGTCGCTGAACATATTAGTTCAGATTTTTTTCTAAATTTGATTAGAAATATCTCCTCAGAAGAAAATAAATATTTAAAATTGGATAAACAAAATGTGGCTTATGAATTATTTAATAATATGAGTGATGAGAAGAAATCTGACATAGAATTAAAAGATCAATCTTTACCGAAAGATGCTCAAGATATTTTGAAGGGAATGTTTCCAGCAAAATCTGAAAGGAATACTTTAGCTAATTTTCCTAGAAGTTCTAAAAATAGTTCTGAAGGCTCTAATCTTTCATTTTCAAGATTTAGCTTTTCTAGAAAAAGAGACGAAGATAGAAAAAGTTCTAGTACAGAACAATATACGCCAGTTAATCAAACAGCTGAGCTTGTTGCTGATCATCATACTCGAGGACTAAGCACAATTCCAAGCGTCAGTCCTTCCAAGTCAAAACAAACAATATCATCAAGAATTTACAGAGCTTTAACTGCGGTGCCTTTGTTTTGTGGGGGAAGAAAAAATTCTGGAGCTGAAAGAATTGGATAAATTTAAAAACCCTCAGAAACAATTACAAAGGCTTCAGCAATTTCTTTAGTGTCGCTCATTGAAACGTCAATTTTGAAATTGTTTTGCTTTAAGTGTTTTTGTAAAAAATGTTTGGCATTGCTGTTTAGTTTTATTTTTGGCTTACCTTTTTCGTCATTGATAATTTCAATATCGGTAAAATTTATTCCTCTACCAATTCCAAGGCCAATTGCTTTAGAAAAAGCCTCTTTAGCGGCAAATCTTTTGGCGTAATAATTAATTTTAATATTTAAATTTGCCTTTGTTTCGGCCTTTAAAATCTCTCCTTTAGTAAAAACTCTTTGTTCAAATCTTTCACCAAAACGTTCTAAAGATTTAGCAATTCTGCCAATTTCAACGATGTCGACTCCAATTCCAATAATCATAAAAGTAAGTAAGTTTTAAAAGTTGTAGAGGATAAGTTTTTACTATTTTTTTAGTTTTAATAACTCATCTAAAAATTCCTTCAAATGCACCCGTTCTTCTCCTTCCGTTAGCAGATAGTGAGATAAATCTTCCTGCGCACTAAGAAAATTCTCAGTGCTCAAACTGCCATTATGGTGCTGATAATGTAAATAAAGCAAATAGGTATTAACAACATCTGTTTCGCAATAATCGCGAATTTCGGCAAGTTTTTTAGAATCGTAATAATCTGCCACCATTGAGCCATCGATTCCTAGTTTTCCAGGAAGTCCAAAAACGGCGCAAAGTTCGTTCATTTTAACTCTTGTCGAAGCGCCAAAATCAGAGAAGGCGTCGATTAAATCGCAGTGCCAATCTAGAGAATATTTTTGATTGTAATTATTCCATTTATCGCCCATTTTGTAGAGGAAAGGCGCGGCAATGCCATGTTTTATGGCACGATATTTTAAGACTGGTAAATCAAAGTTTTTGCCGCCATAGCTAACAATTCTAGGTGGTTGTTTTTTTAAATAAGAGAAAAATCCTTTTACTAATTCTTCTTCTAAAGATTCAATATTTCCACCACTTCTAATTTCATTTAAAACATATCTTTCGGTCCCATCGCCATCTCTAATAATGTCGGCTTGCAAAAAACTAATGGCGACAATTTTCTGAAATGGTTGGCGAATAAAACTATTTCTCCCGTCTGTAATTTTTAGATGGTAGTCGGTGAGGGCTTTTCGACATTCTTCCTTGCTGGCGCTAGCATCTAAATCTAGTAAATTTTTTGCCGCCTGAGTATCTGGAATTGTTTCAATGTCAAAAACAAATAAAGAATTATGTTGCATAAATTGGGTTTTTTTTAAGAATGAAATGTCTTTTAAAGAACGGAAAAATATTGCCGCCTTGCATCAAAACCTAGCTTCTAAACACTAAATATCAATAAATTATGCGCGCATTTATCGTTAGTAAAACTGGAAACCACGATGTTTTAGAACTTAAAAATATTAAAGAACCAAGACCGCTTAGTAATCAGGTTTTGATTCGCCACACTGCAATTGGCATAAATCATTTTGATGTTTTATTTAGAAATGGCACTTTCGCATTAAGCAAAACACCAATTATTCTTGGTCTTGAAGCTTGTGGAATTATTGAAGCTGTTGGCAAAAATGTTAAAGATTACAAAATTGGAGAGCGGGTTGCCTACGCCACCGGACCAGTTGGAGCCTATGCCGAAAAGAGGGCAATAAACCAAAATTTCCTAGTAACGCCGCCAAAATCCTTAAGCGACGAACAAGTTGTTGGTTCTTTATTGAAAGGGTTGATGGCCCACACTTTGCTGCACCGAGTTTATTTGGCATCAAGAGTTAAAAGAATTTTAATCCACGCTGCTGCTGGTGGAGTTGGGCACTTACTTTGCCAATGGGCAAAAAGCTTAGGAATTGAAGTGATTGGAACGGTTGGTAGCGATTCCAAAATTGCCATTGCCAAATCTTTCGGTTGCGATCATGTTATTAATTACAAAAGCAAAGATTTCTTGGAAGAAGTTGCCACTATTACAAATGGAGAAGGTGTGGGAGTTGTCTACGATGGGGTTGGTCGCGACACAATATTAAAATCAATTGATTGCTTGTGGCCAATGGGAATGTGCGTTAGCTACGGCGAAATTTCGGGAGGTACTCCAAAAATTGATTTAAATGCACTTCTCTTAAATTCACTCTACATTACTAGACCACTTTTGGCGCTCTACAAATCTAAAAGAGTAGAATTGGTTTTAGCTGCCAATGAAGTTTTTAAATCAATTGAAAAAGGCATCTTAAAACCAAACATCACCACCTACCAATTCAACGACATTCCTCGGGCTCATGTCGATTTAGAAAACCGCAGCACTACTGGTTCTTTGGTTATTAAAATTTAACTTTAAATTTAGAAAAAATGTTTGGTGATTTAGTTGAGTGGTCAGATCAAGAAAGTATTATCAATAACCTTTTGGCATATTCTTTTGGAATAAATGAAGATTTTAATTTTAATAAATTTTCTGAATTGGAATTAAAAACAGAGATTGGAGCTCAAGCTTTAAAAGAATTATTTACGGATAAAAAAACTGACATACAAAAACCTAATGGAGAAATTGACCAATTTCTCTTGTTATTTGATGAAAATTTCCAAAAAGAAATTATTTCACATTGTCTGTTAATTTGTGCCAGAGGAACAGTCTCTGAAGCCAAAACTGATGGTATTAATAGAATTCTTTTAACAAAAATAATCAATAAATTTAAAGATGTAAAAGATATTCAATTAATTTGTACAGATGTCTTGAACAAATTGGAACATAATTTTTCTTCTGAAGATATTACCTCTGAATTTGTTATTTCAGAGAAACATATTGAAAATTTTAAAACCGCAACCTCAAGATTCATAGCTCTTAAAACGACGGTTTTCAATCCATCTGCGGAAAAAATCCTTCCTGATAAGAGAATCCGATTAGATTAATGAAAACAAATCCCTGTCTTCATTGCAATTTACCTACTTCCAACCTGCAAGAGAAATTTTGCTGCAATGGCTGCGCTACTGCCTACCAAATAATTAATAATCTGGGTTTTCAAAATTACTACAAAACTCGTCTTTTAGATTCAAAAACTAAAGCTCTTCGCCCTGAAGAAAATCAGCAAATTGAAATTTCATCTTTTGCAAATCAAATCGACGAGAATCATTTTTCCATTAATTTGATGGTTGAAGGTTTACACTGTGCTGCTTGTGTTTGGTTGATTGAAAGTGTTTTAAGGAAGCAGAAGAAAACCAGAAAAGCCAGAATTAACATGAGCAGCCGTAAGCTTTATTTAGAGTGGGAAGGCAGTTTGGAAGATGGTAATAAATTGGTTAAATCAATCTTCGATTTAGGTTACAGGCTTGTGCCATTCGACGCTGAAATTTTGCAAAAACAAGAGGCAAAATATGATTCTTCGCTTTTAAAATCTTTGGCTGTATCTGGTTTTGCAGCGGGAAATGTGATGATGATTTCAATTGCGCTTTGGGCGAGTGATTCTTTGCAAATGGGAGTTGCAACTCGCAATTTACTTTATTGGGTTTCTGCTTTAATTGCCTTGCCGGCAATTATTTATTCAGGTCAGATTTTTGTCATTTCGGCCTTTAAATCTTTGAAATCTAGGCGACCTAATATGGATGTTCCAATTGCGGTGGCAATTATTCTGGTCAGTATTTTGAGCGTTTTTGAGGCAATTAATAAAGGCGAGCACGCCTATTTTGATTCAGTAACGATGCTGATTTTCTTTTTGTTAATTGGTCGATATTTAGATTTTTCTACTCGCAAAAAAGCTTTTGGAATCGTGGGAGACCTTATGATGCTTTCGGGAATTTCTGCCACCATTATTGAAAATTCCCAACATAAAATTATTGCCGTTAAAAATTTAAAAAAAAGCATGATTTTAAATGTGTCGATGGGCGAGAAAATTGCTGCTGATGGCATTATTATTAAAGGCGAAGGAGAGATCGACACTTCAGTAATTACTGGTGAATCTGTGCCCAAAATGCACCAAAAAAATGATGAGGTTTTTGCTGGAATGGTCAATTTAGGGGACTCAATTCAAGTTAAAATTACCAAAAATTCTGACCAAACATTGCTGGCAAAAATTGCCAAAATGGTTGAAGAAGTTGAAAATGGCAAAAATCACTACACTCAAATTGCCAATCGAGTTGCTGCTTTCTACACCCCTGTAATTCATTTAATTGCATTTTTGGCATTTTTGGCTTGGATTTCCTTTGTTGGCTGGCATCAAGCACTTTTAATTGCTGCGGCGATTTTGATTATTTCTTGCCCTTGCGCTTTGGCTCTTGCGGTTCCTGTGGTTAAAATTGCCAGCGCTGCAAGTCTTTTAAAACGAGGAATTTTGATTAAAAATTCGGAAGCTCTGGAAAAATTGAGCAAAGTTGATGTGATTGTTTTTGATAAAACAGGAACACTTACAATTGGCAAGCCAATTTTAGTTACTAGTGACGACTTACTAGTTACTAGTGAGAAAATTAAGATTGCGGCTTCGATGGCGGTGAAAAGTAAGCATGTTTTGTCGCAAGCTTTGGTTAGGGGTTTTGAGGGTGAATTGCTGGATTTAGAAGTTCAAGAAATTGTGGGGCAGGGATTGATTACTAATTTTGAAGGTGAGGAAATTAGGCTGGGGAATTTGGGTTTTGTGGATTGTTTTAATGAAGATCAGGTCGCGGTTGCAAACCATGACCAGAGCATATCTTCACATGAAATTGAGCTTGAAAACCACGATCAGAAATTTTCTGACAATCCGCGAATTTATTTTAAATACCAAGGTAAAATCACTATTTTCAATTTTGAGGATCAATTGCGGATTGACGCAATTCAGATAATTAAGCAGCTTAACAATTACCAAATTATTTTGCTTTCTGGCGACCGAGAATCGGTTGTTAAATCGGTTTCCAAGCAGCTTGGAATCGAAGAATTTTATTTCGAAAAAACACCAGATCAAAAGTTGGAAATTTTACAGAAACTCAAAAAATCTGGAAAAAATATTTTAATGGTTGGCGATGGAATTAACGACGCACCAGCTTTAAGTTTGGCGGATGTTTCCATTTCTCCTTCTAGCGCATCAGATATTAGCAAAAATATTGCCGATATTGTCTTTCAAGGAGAGAAGTTGGAACCAATTTTGCAGATCATTCAAACTTCCAAAAAATCTAATCGCATTATTAAACAGAATCTGGGTTTTGCTTTAATTTACAATTGCGTGGCTATTCCTTTTGCGATTGCAGGATTTGTGGTGCCTTTTATTGCGGCATTGGCAATGTCTTTTTCTTCTATTGTGGTTGTGCTTAATGCTCTTCGAATTAGAAGGAATTAGAAAATATTGAGATTGGCGATCGACGGTAGAAAATGTGATAAATAAGAAAAATTTTCAATAAAATCTCCGATTTGGTATTTTTTAGAGATGGCTAATTTCTTCTTATCAAGCAATAATTTTTCTAGATTTCCAATAAAAAAATTGCAAGTTGAAGCCTTCAGTTTTAAGATCTGAAGCCTCGTGTTTTTCAAGCCAAATCTAGCAATTTTTGATGAATATTTTTAAGGTATTTTTAATTCTAGCGTTGTTTTTTCTGCCCAGAATTGCTGTTGCTGCAAAGTCAAAAACTACTCAAAAATCTCCTATTATCATCACTGAAATTAGATCTGACTCCATCGATATTAAAAGAAAAAAGGAAATTATTAAATTAATCGGCAATGTTATTCTAGAGCGAGAAGATTTAAGCGCTCTTTCGGACAATGCTGTGGTTTTTTACGTAGAAAAAAAAGAGGATGAAGATGGAAAAGACGATCTTATTAAAAAAATTGATCTTGAAGGTAATGTTAAAATTTTTAATGACGAATTCTTAGCTACCAGCGAATTTGGTTTTTACGACCCAAGTCAAAATAGCTTTATTTTAGAAAGAAATGTTATTTTTAACGACGGCGCCTCGGTTGCCTCTGGCGATAAATTTATTTATGATTTAAAAACTCAAAAAGGCCGTTTTATTGGAGAAAAAAAACCTGTTAAAAAAAATGTTAAAAAAAATGTTAAAGAAACCGGTGTAGATTCAAGAGTTGTTGTAGTTATTAATGACGACGATTTAGGTAATTCGGAAGAATCTAAAGACAAACCGAAGAAAAAATCTAAAGAAAAATCTAAAGAAAAATCTAAAGAAAAATAAAATGAGCAGAGTTTTAAGCGCCGCAAATTTAAGTAAAAGCTACGGTAAAAAAACCGTTGTTCGCGATATTAGTATTGAAATAAAACGTGGCGAAGTCATTGGTCTTTTAGGTCCAAATGGAGCTGGAAAAACCACTTGTTTCTACATGATTGTAGGTTTGGTTGGCTCAGATTCTGGTAATATTTTTCTGGATGGTCTCGATGTTAGTAAAATGCAAGTTCACCAAAGAGCTAAGCTTGGAATTGGTTATTTGCCTCAAGAAGCTTCAATTTTTAGAGGAATGAATGTTGAGGAAAATATTAATTCTATTCTAGAAATAGTTCAGCCAGATTCTAAAGTCCGCAAAGAAAAATTAGAAAGCCTTTTGGAAGAATTTTCCATCACTCACATTCGTAAATCACACGCTTTGGCTCTGTCTGGAGGAGAAAGAAGAAGAGTGGAAATTGCTCGAGCTTTAGCAACAAATCCGTCTTTCATTTTGCTCGACGAGCCATTTGCTGGAGTTGATCCAATCGCTGTTGGCGATATTATGGACATGGTTTCCCACTTAAAAAATCGTGATATTGGAGTTTTAATTACCGATCATAATGTTCGTGAAACATTAGAAATTGTCGATCGCGCCTACATTGTTCACGACGGAGTTATTTTAACTTCTGGAAATCGTGAAGAAATTATTTCCAACCCAGATGTTAGAAAAGTTTATTTGGGCGATAAGTTCAAACTTTAAATTTTCTAGATTCTTCCTCATATTTAAATTTTATCAAAATAATTAAAAAATGCCTGTTAAGAAAATAAAAAAAATCAATAGAAAAATAACGGAAATGTTTAAAAAGTTTGCTAGTATGCAAGCTGCATCGGGAATTATTCTTTTTGCTGCTGCAATTTTGGCAATAATTTTCGTTAACTCAAACTTTGGTGAATTCTACCATCAAGTCCTATCCTTTTCCCTACCAATTAATTTACCAATTCTATCGATCCACAAAGAAATGGATTTAAAATTATGGATTGACGATGGCTTAATGGCGGTATTCTTTTTGCTAGTTGGCTTAGAATTAAAAAGAGAACTTCTGGTTGGAGAGCTTTCCTCGAGATCGCAAATGGTCCTGCCATTCTTCACTGCTATTGCTGGTGTTGCTGTTCCAATGGTAATTTATGGAATAATTAATTACGGAAATTCGGAAAATATGAGAGGACTTGCCATTCCTGCTGCTACCGATATTGCTTTCGCTTTTGGAATCTTAAGTCTATTTGGCGACAAAGTTCCTCATTCTTTAAAGGTGTTCTTAGTTGCTTTAGCTATCATCGACGATCTTGTGGCAATTTTAATCATCGCCTTTTTCTACAGCTCGCACATTGATCCAACCTATTTGAGTTACGCAGCTGTTGCGACTTTGGCATTAATATCTTTGAATCGATTTAAGATTTTTAGCTTAACTCCTTATCTAGTCATTGCTCCATTCTTGTGGATTTTTGTTTTAAAATCTGGTGTTCACGCCACTATTGCTGGTGTAATTTTGGCATTCACAATTCCACTAGTTGTTAGTAAGAACAATGTTTCACCATTACGAACTTTGGAAAAATTTTTACATGCTCCAGTGGGATATTTAATTCTACCAATTTTCGCATTTGCCAATAGCGGTATTTTACTTAGTGCTTTCTCATTTGAAAATTTTAGCAGTAAAATTGTCCTAGGAATTATTTTTGGATTATTCTTTGGTAAACAAATCGGCATCGCTATCACGGCTTTCATTCTTCAGAAATTTAAATTCTGCAAACCCTTTAAAGATTTTGGTTGGCTAGAATTTTATGGAGTTTCAATTATCGCTGGGGTTGGCTTTACGATGAGTTTATTCATTGGAAATTTAGCTTTTTCTTCCCCAGAAGTAATTGATCAAGTTAAAGTCGGTGTAGTTTCTGGATCTCTACTATCTGGAATTTTTGGTTTTATGGTTATTAAAATCGCCATCGCAAGGCGCAAATCTAATAAATCTGAATAGATGAAGAATTGGCAAGAAGCGACACAGCCAACATTTGATCGTCGCTACCTCAATATTGTCAAAAGATGGTGGATTGATATCGATAAAATCAATTTTCTACTAGTCATCTCCTTAATCATTTTTGGATTAATAATGGTGGCTAGTGCTAGCCCTGCAGTTGCTACAAGAATTTCTACCGAAAAACTTTTCTTTGTAAAAAAACAACTCCTTTTCACTTTTGTTGCTATTTTTACCATCACCTTCATTTCTTTTTTTGATAAACAGAAAATCAAAGTTCTTTCAATATTTGGAATGGCATCTTGTCTAATTCTTTTATTGCTGGTTTTGGTTCTAGGTTCCGAAGCTAAGGGCGCAAAAAGATGGATAATGTTGATGGGTTTTAGCATTCAGCCATCGGAATTTGCTAAAGTTTTCTTTGTAATTTTTAACGCCTTCTTACTGCAAAAACTCAGAAATTTTAAATGGATTATTCAATATGGAAGTTCTGCATCTTTGTATTTGATGATGGTTGCACTTCTGATATTGCAGCCCGATTTTGGAATGACTCTAGTTTTTACTGCAATTTGGCTGATTCAACTTTTTATTTTTGGTTTGCCACTAATTTTAATTTTTGTTTTTTCAATTATTGGAATTGCTGGCGGAATTACCGCTTATTTTACACTTCCACATGTTGCAGGTCGAATTAATAAGTTTCTAAATTTTAATGAATCAAATTATCAAGTTGAAAGAGCGGTGGACGGCTACGTTAATGGTGGTTTTTTTGGAACTGGACCTACGGGAGGAATTGTAAAACAGCATATTCCAGATGCTCACACAGATTTTATTTTTGCAGTTGTGGCCGAAGAATTTGGTTTAATTACTTGTTTATTTTTAATGGTCATTTTTGCATTCATCATCACAAGAGTGATCAGATCTGCACTTCAGGAACATGATCTATTCTCCAAACTCGCGATTGTGGGCCTAATATCGCAAATTGCTTTACAAACTTTAATTAATATTGGAGTGAGTATTGGCATGCTTCCAACTAAAGGAATGACGATGCCGTTTATCAGCTATGGAGGCTCTTCTTTGGTTGCGGTTTCGATTGGCTTTGGAATTATCTTGGCGCTAACTAGAAAGAAATATCACGACAAAATCAACTACGACAATGTTACCATGATTTAAAATCATATCTGATACCAATAGCATAATCCTCAACAAAGCCACCATTTTGAATGTCTGCCAGTTTGAATGTTTGCCAGTAGTTTTTTATCAGCGATGCTTGATAAAACCATTCTCAATATTAATCACAAATCTCAATAAAAATGAATTTTAAAAAAGTAGAAATTGCCATCATTGGCACTGGCAGTGCGGGCATGAAAGCCTATCGCGAAGCTTCAAAAACTACTAATTCCATTATTTTAATTGAAGGAACCGCCTATGGAACAACCTGCGCTCGAGTTGGTTGCATGCCCTCAAAATTGTTAATTGCAGCCAGCGAAGCGGCAAATTATGGACATCATGCCAAGGGGTTTGGAATTACCTATGAAAATCGTCAAATTGATGGCAAAAAAGTGATGGATCGCGTTAGAAGTGAGCGAGATCGTTTTGTCGGTTTTGTGGTTTCAGATGTTGAAGATTGGCCAAGTGAGCATAAAATTTTTGGTCAGGCTCAATTTG